>CALYPF010000089.1 GCA_945271245.1 uncultured Enterobacteriaceae bacterium
TGGATCAGTTTTCAACCGCTGGGGTGGATCAGTTTTGCACCGTTGGTAACACCGGATGCAGGGCAAATGTTTTATCCGTATATTGTTGACGCCGATGATTATCCCGCGCGGAGGAAAACCCTGAACCCCAGTACCATGTCGGTGTGTTATTCAGGCTGCCACTAATAAAAAAACGCTGCCTGTCCCCGGCAAGAAAAGTGTGATTATCAAGCGTTAGTCCAAAGGCACCGGTAGAGCTGGCGTAAGTGTTTAACGTCACCGTAGAGTTTTGACTGACAGAATCTTTGGGCGAGGGGCGATAAAGACCAACTACGGCGGCACCAAGGCCTATCCCAAGCTCCGGGGTATAAAAAGGCCCGGGCATGACTCCCCAGTCAATACCTTTTGAAGCATCAAATTTACCATCAGCGCCAAGGGAATTTAGCCATGAATCGATTTGCTGATGAGAGGGAAGCGCCGCGTGGCTATAACAGGAAAATGCGCTGACGAAAATCACCAGCGCATTGAAGTGCACTCGCGTCATTAGAAACGGAACTCGCCGGAAACAAAGACGCTATTACGTTTCGCAAAACCCACTTCAGTCGTGACATTAAAGTGGCGGGTAATTTCGTACTGCGCGCCGACCAGCATATTCCACTGGGACTGGAGGTGCTGTTTTACGTTAAAGCGCCCTTTGTTTTCACCATTAGCAATATTCATTAGGCCGCTTAATTCAGCAGGCATGGTCAAATCGTTAAGGTCGCCCTTAAAAGTCTGCTGAATGTCCTGATACATAGTGCCAACCCACAGGTTGAGATGACCGGGAGCAAGATGTAAGCGCGATGCACCGGGTGTCGTAAAGCGGTATCAGATGCGCGGGGAAACGGTTAAAGCATCAATACTGCCATCAAGAACATCAAAGTGGGTTTGGGTATAATTTAAATCGACTAAGCCGAACCAGTTATCATAACCGCTTGTTAAAACGGTACCGACCCCATAAGTCGTGCCCTTAAATTTAAGCGTAAAGTTAAGGTCCTTTAATTGCCCGCTTTCGTACATATTGTGAACGGCACCGGCAATAATTTTACCCATAAAATCGCCGCTGGGTATGCTATCCGGGTTAGAGTCCACTGAAACGTGAGATACTGAGCTGCCGCGCGTTTTACCTACCAAAGCGTAAACATTCATAAACGGTAATACCCAGGCGTCCAGTTTTACCGTGCGCGTTTTGCTTTTTTCGCGGGTTTTCCCGACTTTAATATCAAATAAATCGGAGGGCAGATTATAGCTGTCCCAGCCCAGCCCGGAAAATCGAATGCTATCGACGTTAATATCCTGACGCATATTCATATAGTTAATATTAATGCCGAAAGGTTCCGGGAGTTCATAACCCATTGCGCGGGCTTTAGCCCCCCAAAAAGGCAATAACGTATCGTTCTGCGTCGGTATTGAATTATTCGCCGCTGTTTTTTGCGCTGCTGCGCCCACGGCTTCAAAAGATTGCGTCGGCTCTGATTTATTTTTCAGTGCACTATAGGAGAACGACTCCGGTTCTGGGGTGGCTGCCAGGCTGGCCGAAGAATAAGCAACTATGCCCAGTAGCGTAAATGACAGGCAGGCCGAAAGAGGTTTCACGTTCATGTAGGAGTTATCGCCATTTTCTTTGATGAGTGCATTGCGCATGGAGGATGCAAAGACGGGGATTATATTCGGAATAAATACGATAGACACGGCATATTGTGCTGATATAAGCCAAGGCTAAATGCGATTAACTAAAATCGTGTATTCTCCATTTTCATAAACTTTATTTTTACTTATTATATAAATCATTATTACCTTTATTTTTCATTTTCCGTGTCGATCAAACTATTTTATTATCGCGAATGTGTTCTTAATATCCGAAGGTTGTCGTGTTTTGTGAAGAATTATACGAGCACGCGATTAGCCACTAAGTGCCCCGCCAGAACCTTATTGATCCTTTATCCCTTATCCCTTATCCCTTTAACAAATTATGGCAGTGCTTAAGTAACAGGGAATGGTCTTTGGCGTTAATTATTTGCGCTAAGCGCGCTGACGCGAGCTGAACCAATTTATTGTCTGCTGATTACTGGCGTAAAGGCAGCGCGATCGCTATGCAAAGGAAGCGTATCCGACAAACATAAGCAATCTGTTGATGGGGATGAGCCTTGAGAATAAGTGGGAAACTATTCATGGGCGAAAATGACGATGTAGGGAGCAGGTTTATCAAGACCGCCGTTAGGCCCTGGACAGGCGCCTTATTGATAGCATGGCGAGTCATTCGCCTATTTCTTCCCCGTCAGGGTCGTATGTTTCACTGCCCGACTGTGGCTAATTAAGCGTTTATGCCTAAACTTCAAAGAACACTTGTATGGTGTTAACGGCTGCGTAAGCGGTCTTTTGCCTTTCAGCATTCCGGTTGATTCCGGTGAACACAGGAATGTCAATATGAAAAGCGCGACTTCTCTTCTTATCCCCATGACGTTTTGTTCGCTGATGTTTAGCACTACGGCACTGGCCGTCGAATATCCATTGCCGCCGCCGGGTAGTCGGCTGATTGGGCAGAATATCTCTTATGTTGTTCCTGAGGATGGTTACAGCCTGGCTGATATCGCTGCTCGCTATCAGACCGGCGTGCTGTTGATGTTAGAAGCGAATAATACCGCTGACCCCTGGCTGCCTAAGCCAGGGAGTACACTGACCATTCCAGCGCAGATGCTGCTGCCTGATACTCCACGCGAAGGGATTGTTATTAATCTGGCGGAACTACGGCTGTATTATTATCCGCCCGGGAGCGGGCGAGTAGATGTCTATCCAATCGGCATCGGTCAATTGGGCAGAGAAACACCGGTGATGGTGACGCGCATTAGTCAGAAAATCCCCAATCCAACGTGGACCCCAACGGCTAATATACGCGCTCGTTCTCTTGCTCAGGGAATTAAACTCCCTGCGGTTGTCCCTGCAGGGCCGAACAATCCACTGGGTCGCTATGCGTTGCGCCTGGAGCAGGGCGGTGGCGAGTATCTGATTCATGGCACAAATGTGGCGCGCAGCGTGGGCCTGCGAGTGAGTTCTGGCTGTATACGGCTGCGCAGTGCGGACATAAAAGCGCTTTTTTCCAGAGTTGCCGCCGGTACCCGTGTGCAAATTATCAATGAACCTATTAAATACTCCGCCGAGCCAAACGGGCGGCGCTACATTGAGGTACATCAGCCGCTTTCAAGTAACGACTGGGAAAATCCGCAGACAGTCCCTCTGGCCCCGAGCGCTTCTTTTCAGCGCTTTTTAGCGGCAGCAGATATTAATAAGGCGGAAATGGATGCCGTTTTGAGGCGCAGAGCAGGGTATCCCGTACCCGTGACGGTTAACAGTGGCTCTGTGCCGCTATATGAGAATGCGAAGAGAGAGTCACGGCAGCCAGGGCTGGTGGAAGCAAAACAGGATGGGGATCGGTTAACCGGAAATAATGATGGTTTGCTGTAGAGCTGTTGATACAACAAAAAAATGGCGCATTGAATGCGCCATTTTTATTACCCAAACTCTTACTTACGGTAAGAGTGAGCCTGGTTGTCCAGACGCTGGTTAGCGCGAGCTGCATCGTCTTTAGCAGCCTGAACGTCAGAACGCATAGCGTTAACGTCGTTGCTCAGCTGGTCAACTTTAGCGTTCAGAGTCTGAACGTCAGAAGACAGTTGATCGATTTTAGCGTTGCTTGAGCAACCAGCCAGCAGAGTAGAACCCAGAATTACCGCGCCCAGTACCAGTTTAGTACGATTCATTATAAATACCCTCTAGATTGAGTTAATCTCCATGTAGCGTTACAAGTATTACACAAAGTTTTTTCGGTTGAGAATATTTTTTTGTTGGGATTAAGCTTAAATTTGACCGTTCGCTCAAAGAAGCAGCGACTTGCCTCAAAATGTTCAAAAATCAATATGAAAACCACTAATGTTAATCGGATTCATCTTAACTTTTCGGGCGTTAAATAGCCAATTCCGATTGGCGTTTTGTTGAATACAGGCTACAGAAAAGTAAAATGTGGCTGGAACTGGATGACCGGAAAGCGGCTTTTTCTTAACGCGTGTTAATAAATACTCTGACCGGAGCGCTCGCTAAAGCTATGCGGGATCGGGATATAGTACCAGGCATTCATATTGAAAAGGCGCCCGATTGAGCGCCTTAACAGTGTAAAAATTACAGTACGTGTACCGATGACGTGTTAGTTGTACCACTTGGTACCAGCGCGCCTGAAACCATTACTACTACGTCGCCTTTGTGCGCCAGCCCGCTCTCCAGCGCCGCAGCCTTACCTAAATGATAAAAATCGTCGGTCGAGGCGATTTTTTTCACCAGCAGAGGAACAACGCCTTTGCTAAGCAGCAATTGACGACAGGTGATTTCATTCGTCGTCAGCGCTAAAATTGTGGCATTAGGGAAGTATTTGCGTACGGATTTCGCTGACTTGCCTCCTTCAGTGGCAACAACGATAAGCGGTGCTTCCAGTTTTTCCGCCGTTTCAACCGCGCCGCGGCAAACAGCCTCGGTGATGCGCATTTTACGTCCGTCGTGGTTATACTCAAGGCGGCTGCTCATGACTCGATCGGTACGTTCGCAAATCGTTGCCATAATTGACACAGATTCCAGCGGATATTTCCCTTTGGCAGACTCTCCGGAAAGCATCACGGCATCGGTACCGTCTAAAATGGCATTCGCGACATCGCCGGCTTCAGCGCGCGTTGGGCGCGGGTTTTTAATCATCGAATCCAGCATCTGCGTAGCGGTAATCACGATTTTGCGGGCGCGAACGCATTTTTCAATCATCATTTTCTGCGCGAAGATAACTTCTTCAACGGGGATTTCTACACCAAGGTCGCCGCGGGCCACCATAATACCATCCGACGCTTCCAGAATTTCGTCGAAATTATTAAGACCTTCCTGGTTTTCGATTTTGGAAATGATTTTAATATGTTCGCCGCCGTGGGCTTTCAGATGTTCGCGTATTTCAACTACATCAGAGCGTTTACGAATAAAGGATGCGGCAACAAAATCGACGCCCTGCTCACAGCCAAAAATTAAGTCTTTTTTATCCTTTTCTGCCAGGGCGGGCAAAGCAATCGAGACGCCGGGTAAATTTACCCCTTTATTTTCGCCAAGATCGCCATTGTTAAGTACTTTACAAGTGACGTTATTGCCTTCTATAGACGTCACTTCCATCCCAATCAGTCCATCATCCACAAGAACCGTATTACCGATAGAGAGATCGCTGGTTAGCCCTTCATAAGTAACGGCAACTTTCTCTGTGTTACCCACTACTGATTTATCGGTGGTGAAGGTGAAGGTTTGTCCCGCTTTTAGCGACACATCTTTACCACCTTCCAGCTTCATTGTCCGTATTTCCGGTCCTTTAGTGTCGAGAAGTATCGCTGCATTATGTCCTGTGTTAGCCACTACGTTGCGCAGATTTTTTATGCGCTGGCCATGTTCTTCATAGTCCCCGTGAGAGAAGTTTAAACGCATGACATTCATGCCTGCGTCGAGCAGCCGGGTTAACATCTCTTCGGATTCGGTTTTCGGACCAATGGTGCAAACAATTTTCGTCTTTTTCATGACAGTCTTAATCTTTAGTTGTGAAGGATGAGGAAGGGTAGCGCCGATTCGCCCAGACATTGCCGCGACGCCAGAATCTGTGTTGCGTGGGGGATGAATGCCACACACTCAAGGATAGGTGACATAAATAAAGCGTGCAGAAGAATATGTTCATCAATTTAGAAGATAATGAACAATATCGTCGCTGCGTTGAGTGCGTGCTGTTCAATATGCTGAAACCATTCAAGTTCACACTTTGCGTAGTATACGCCAATTTTAACGAGAAAAGGAATGGAAAACCACCCGCGTGCAAAGTACTGCGCTCTTGCTCTCATACTGACATGTATATGAAAAATAAACTGACACAGATAAATCCCCCGTGAATGCAGCAGCCTATAAGTCAAGGGCCTAAGAAGAGGGGATATATGCGTTAGGTGAATCATTTTTTTTATGTCTTTTTCTGTGAAAATATACGGGTAGGCGGCATTGTTAGTGCGAATTTTTGTTTAAAAACTAACAATAGCCATGGCCTTCTTCAGAGTAAGGGGAAATATAAAAGTTCTTGCATAATGAAGATTCAAACATCTTGTCGTGGCAATCAATCCTCTGTATTTTAAGGCCATAAAGTTTTCGATAGAGCATTTAACCTAATTATCGATTATTATCGCTCTACATATCAGGATCCCGAGTTGTAAGTTTATTCACTATATCTAATATTCAGATTATTTGAAATCAACCTAAGAATGACGCCCGGTTTTCTATTAGTGTAGTTTTCGAGAAAATCGTATAATTTGTACTTTGCTTACTCTAATCGCATTAGCGTCGCTATGAGTTGACGGGAGTAGATGCCTGCGCAACCCTTGCTTTAAGGGATTTTAAGACTCCTTACGTTAGAGGTGGTAATTTATTTATTAATATCAATAAGTTGCTTGGTTATTAAATGGTTTGATATTAGCCTGATCTTCCTGAAGTGGCGGATAAGGCTTATCCATGTAAAAATGCATATAGGTATTATCTGTATAACGCTGGCAGTTATCTGCAAATAATCATTGATGCTTGCATTAAAAATGATGTATTCCTTTACCTGATATAACATTCTTTGGCGAAATATCTGAAATAGTAGCAGGGCTGCAGTTTGGTGACATAGCGTGCGTATAACAATATGTTTAAGTTATTGTCTGATAGGGTGTAATGTTCTTACTAAAAATAATAAGAATTTTCTCGGCTAATTTGCGACGTTATTGATATATGTCTGGTGCAAGGTAGACTGTGAATAATCTTGTAAATCCTGCACTAATCAATATTTTCAGATTTCGCGTCATATTCATTTCGGGAATATATTTAGCAGGTGATGATTTTTCGCAAGGAGCAAAGGCACAGCGCGATGGTAATTTACGCTACTCATTACAATAACCTTTATTCAGAACGTGTCAGTTCGGTAGCGACGGCCTTAGTGTATACAAAGCGTTCAGACGAAGGGCGGGCAGATTCGGCTCGGCCTGGTTTCTTATTTCTTGTCGGTCGGGCGGCTGTTATCTATGGATAATCAGATGCCCAACATCGATCGCCTGTTCTGGCCGCTGTGGTTGATGGTCAGCCAGCTTCGAAATGGTCAGGTGATTGAAAACGGAGATGCTTTGTATCAGCGAGCCTGCCTGTGGATTGAGGAGGGCAGGACCCGACTGACCGAAGCCGGCGTTAGTAAAGGTAGCGTTGAGCGAATGATTTATACCCTTTGTATTTTATTGGATGAGAGCGTCCTTAGCCGTAAACACTTCGACAGTGGCACTGAGAGGTGGCGGCGAGCACCGCTTCAGGTCAGATTTTTTAGCACGCTGTATGCCGGAGAAGCGCTGTGGGAGCGTATTAAAAAAGAGCTGCATACACCGCAGCCGGATGTCGCTTTTTTAACCTGTTTTGCACGCGCGCTGGCGCTGGGATTTGTAGGGAATTACCGCGAGAGAGGCGATGAACGTCGTGAAGATGTAATTAAAGCACTCAGCGAACATGTTTCCCCTTTTGCAATGGCTACTTCACTGCCGGAAATGCGAAAACCTCAGCGTGTGCGTACCGGTAGGATACTTTGGTGGGGGGGATGGCTTTTGGGCGGGGTTGTTATCACAGGCTCCTGGCTTTTTTTTACATCAATGCTGCAGCAGTTGGTGTCACAATTCACAGGATTGAAGTAAATGCGAGCGGTGGGTCGGGTTTGGCCGGGGCTATTGAGTTTAATACTGGCGCTTTGCTTATTATGGCTTTTTATGCCATTAACCTGGCGGTCGCGAGTATTTTTAAGTGCACTTATTTTAGCGAGCACGTTTGGGTATACCCTGTGGTATTGGCTACGATTACACCGGCATTATGAAGCTGTTTCTGACATAGAAGAAAAACATTTCCCACCGGATTCTTACGCGGGTGCGGTGGTTTTAGTCTGTGGGGATAGCGCTCTTTTATTTGGTAACGCTCACTCACATGAGACGGCGCAGGGCTGGTATTTACATATACGCACCCCTGAAATGCTGCTATTGACCGTCCAGCGTTTGGCGCTGTCGCGGCCTGCGCTGCTGTGGCGAGTATCAGTAATGATTGCGGCGATACCTGAGTGCCACCGCGACGGTGAGCGCTATATGCAAACTATTCGACGCTGGCATCGCGCAATCTCACAGTGTCACAACTGGTTACCCGACACACCGCCCGTTTGGGGCTGCTGCTATCTAAATCCTCCTGATATTGAATATTGCAGCGACAGGCGCTGGTTCACATTGCACTATGAGCGGCAGGAGATGCATATCTGGAACGATAATCAGGGCAATATTTCTCTTCAGGACTGGAGTGCTCAACCCATCTCTCGGCAGTCTCGTTTTAGCCAGGCGCTGTGGTTGAATAATGGGTTACGTTGGGCGGAGCGGAGAATATTTTCCGTGTTAAAAAATGAGGGGCAAAATACCAATAATCTGGTGCCTGTTCTCTGGACCTGGCATTTGTCTCCTTTTGTGGCGTTACTTGATAATGACTGGCAGCGAGAAGTAGCCGCAATTACATCATTAACGCCAAATTTGCCCGATACCGAACGGAAAATGTTACCGTTTCCCGATGCGCTATTGCCTCTGTTGCCCCAAAATTCAGGGCTTTCTTTTATTGAACGGCAGTGCAGTATGGCCGGTATTATACTCGTCAGTTTTATACTACTGGCGATGTTGACCTCTTTTATAAATAACCAGCGTCTGGTGCAACATATATATCAGCATCTCTTGGTTTATCAGCGACTAAGCGGCACGCCGTCTCAGCCCAATTTATCTGTACAGAAACAGTTGCAGAGTGATATACGCATACTTGAGTCCTGGCAGCGGGAAGGTGTGCCCGTGAAATATGCACTGGGTATGTATCAGGGAGATAAACTTTTACCCATCTTACGTCTTGCCGTTAAACGCTGGGCATCATCGCCGCCCGTTCAGGCTGAGCCTAAAAGAGTACGCTTAAGCGGGATGGCGCTATTTGAGGCAGGTAAAACCGAGCTGAAATCGGGTTCAGCCAGTATTCTTAACGATGCGCTGTTTGATATTAAGGCGCGTAAAGGGTGGCTTATTGTAGTGTCAGGGTATACGGATAATACTGGAAATGAACGCCTTAATCAGTTGCTCTCACTTCGGCGCGCAAGGGCTGTGCGCGACTGGATGATATCCAATAGTAATATTCCCGCCTCGTGTTTTGCCGCTCAGGGTCTAGGCTCGGCGAGCCCAATAGCGTCGAATGACTCAGCGGCGGGGCGTGCTGAAAATCGACGTATAGAGATTACGTTAATACGCCAGACGGGTGCCTGCCAGACTATAGGTGCAGAGCAGGGAAGTGAAGAGAAAATGAACCCATCGCTGCTACAGATCAATCACGCTTAAATGATTTTCTAAGTTCTGTACACTAACTGACAGTTCAGGAGGAGCTCGAACTCATTGAGTCCATCATTGCCAGCCAGATAGTCGGTGTGATTAAAGAAAGCATATAGTCGGCACGTGGGCAATATGAACCTGCGCTGTTTTTTTTAAGGTAGCGTAGAAAAATGAGATTGTCAGGGTGCATATTGAGACATGAGCGGTATTAACCGCTATAAGAAATGGTGCGTCCGAGTGGACTCGAACCACCGACCCCCACCATGTCAAGGTGGTGCTCTAACCAACTGAGCTACGGACGCACATGGTGCGTTCAATTGGACTCGAACCAACGACCCCCACCATGTCAAGGTGGTGCTCTAACCAACTGAGCTATGAACGCATTGCCGCCGATGGCAGCGGGACGAATATTAACGACACACAGAGCGCCTGGCAAGGGAAAATTCGCTGTTTTATCTCTTATTTCGCGTGACTGCTGGGCTTATGAGCAGTCTGCTAGCAAAACTAGTCGCGCGAGTTATTGGATGCAAGGGATAGCCATTTAACGACGGGTGATAATGAAGTCGTTAAATGGCTACCTGAATAAGTAAGACCCACCGTTTAATAAAAACGGTGGGTAATAATAGCTAGCGAGCCGCGCGCTGGAGGATGGCCGTGGATGGCTGACGCTGGAGCCAGCGGATCCGCAGAGCCATCATGGCCGCTGCGGCGCTGAGTCCAATAATAAATCCGGTCCAGAATCCCGCAGGCCCCATACGCGGCACTAAAATATCGGTAAGGGCCAGAATATATCCGCTGGGTAAGCCCAGCACCCAGTAAGCCGTGAAAGTGATAAAAAAGATGGCGCGCGTATCTTTGTAACCCCGCAGTACCCCGCTGCCAATTACCTGAATAGAGTCGGAAATCTGATAAAGCGCGGCCAACAGCATCAGCTGAGCCGCCAGGTGAACTACGGCGGGGTTGTCATTATATAAAAGGGCGATTGGTTCACGCATAAGCGCTGTAAATAGAGCCGTCATCATCGCCATACCAATGCCTACGCCTATACCGGTCCAGGCGGAGATCCGCGCTTCCAGCGTAGAGCCTCGGCCAAGACAAAAACCAACCCGAATGGTAACGGCCGCACCCAGTGACATCGGGAGAACAAACATAAGAGAGCTAAAATTCAGTGCGATTTGATGACCGGCAACATCGATAATGCCCAGCGGCGAAACCAATAGCGCGACAACGGCGAAAAGCGTTACTTCAAAAAAGAGCGCCAGCGCTACGGGAAGGCCAAGTTGAATTAAACGATGCATCATTGGCCAGTTAGGGCGTCCAACGCGGCTGGTGTTGCGAATATCGCGCATAGACGGCGCGCGTTTAATCCAAATAAACATGCTAAAGAACATGACCCAATATACAGACCCGGTAGCCACGCCACAGCCAACGCCGCCAAGTTCAGGCATACCAAAATGGCCATAGATAAAGATATAGTTAACGGGAATATTAACTATCAGGCCTATAAAACCCATCACCATCCCCGGTTTAGTTTTTGCGAGCCCTTCGCATTGATTTCGGGCAACCTGAAAGAAAAGATAGCCGGGCGCGCCCCAAAGTAGGGCGCGTAGATAGCCTACCGCGATATCAGCCAGCTTCGGGTCGATATTGTGCATTGAGCGAATAATATAACCCGCGTTCCATAATACAATCATGATGATGAGACTAACAAAGCCGGCCAGCCAAAATCCCTGCCGCACCTGTGGCGCAATACGTTCCCGACGCCCAGAACCATTTAGTTGGGCGATGACCGGCGTCAGAGCCAGAAGTAGGCCATGCCCAAACAAAATAGCCGGCAGCCAGATAGAAGTTCCGATGGCGACCGCCGCCATATCCGTTGCGCTGTAGCCACCGGCCATTACAGTATCCGCAAAGCCCATGGCCGTTTGCGCCACCTGAGCCAGGATAACGGGAATGGCCAACGCTAATAATTGACGCGCTTCAGCGACAAACTGTTGCACGAAACACCTTTATATTGTTGTTCTACAGGAGACAAAAAGGCCGCCGGAAGGGGCAGCCTGATAAACGCCTAAAATATAGGCTGTTTATTGTAACGAACCTGACCAATTTCGCCAGCGAAATCTAAAGCCGTAGCACGACACTGGCAACCGCCTTTTCCACCTGTTATCTTGCCCCTATCAGAGAGATGTGGGGTGAGGGTATCGCATGTTTACAGGTATTGTTCAGGGCACTGCTGAAGTCGTGTCTATAAAAGAAAAAAATAATTTTCGAACTCATATCATTGAGTTGCCCGATGCACTCATTCAGGGGCTGGAGACCGGCGCATCCGTTGCCCACAACGGCTGTTGCTTAACGGTGACTGAAATAACGGGTAATCGCGTTAGTTTCGATCTTATGAAAGAAACGCTGCGCATTACGAATTTAGGTGATATCCAGGTGGGCGACCGGGTGAATATTGAGCGGGCGGCTAAATTCGGAGATGAAATTGGCGGTCATTTAGTGTCCGGGCATATTATTACCACGGCAGAAATTGTGAAGATTTTAACCTCAGAGAATAATCGTCAGATTTGGTTTAAACCGGCCGATCTCGAACAAATGAAATATATTCTCTATAAAGGATTCATCGCCATTGATGGAATTAGCCTGACGGTAGGAGAGGTCACCCGCGGCCGTTTTTGTGTGCATTTAATCCCGGAAACATTAATACGTACTACGCTGGGAGCAAAAAAACTCGGGCAGCGAGTGAACATTGAGATTGATCCGCAAACTCAGGCCATTGTGAATACCGTTGAGCGGGTACTGGAACACCGTGAGGCGCAGGTGCGGGAAGCGGCGAATAACGACGTAGTTCAGCCTTAATTTTTTATCGCAAGCTGACAATATTGCAGGCCGGCATCGCGAAATGTGTTTATGACCTAAGATGCCGGGTAAGTAGAGATGCTGGCCGGAGATCCGTTTTAGTTAATATGATGGATGAGCGTTTAACGCAGGGTTATTCGCTCATCACAAAAACTAACGCGGTACGCGCAGCCCGTCTTCAATACCCCGGGTAAAAACGACTTGCCACAGCTGTATATCTCGCGCACGAAACGCACCGGCACACGCATTGAGATAGTAACTAAACATCCGCTTAAAGCGGGGGGAGTAATTATCTTCAATTTCCGGCCATGCTTTCAGAAAACGGGCATGCCAGGCCATTAATGTTTTGTCGTAATCGGCGCCGAAATTGTGCCAGTCTTCCATTACTAGCCGGCCTTCGCTCGCCTGTGCAATATGCTGTACGGAAGGCAGACAGCCGTTGGGGAAAATATATTTATTAATCCAGGGGTCGACGTTATGATCGGTTCTGTTTGAACCTATAGTGTGTAACAGAAATAGCCCACTGGGTTTCAGGTTGCGATCGACAACAGTAAAATAGTCGTCATAATTTTTAGGCCCTACGTGCTCGAACATACCAACGGAAACAATGCGGTCGAATTGTTCGTTGAGATCGCGATAATCCTGAAGCAGGATCGTAACATCAAGGCCTTCGCAGCGGGCCTGAGCCATTTTCTGCTGCTCCGCTGAAATAGTGACTCCGAAAACATAAACCCCATAGTTACGCGCTGCAAACTCAGCCAGCCCGCCCCAGCCGCAGCCGATATCCAGTAGCGTCATGCCCGGCTTAAGCTGAAGCTTTTCACAAATCATCTTCAATTTAGCCTGCTGTGCGTCTTCCAGATTCTCCGCATCCTTCCAGTAACCGCAGGAGTATTGCATATAGGGGTCAAGCATGCGGCTGAATAAGTCATTGCCTAAATCGTAGTGTTCTTTACCCACTATCCAGGCGCGCTTACGTGACTGAAGATTCATCAGGCGTGCCGTGGCAATACGCAGTGTATCTTTTAGATGATGCGGTAATTGGTTCTCCAGACCGGCGCGTAAAACTTTCGAAAAGAAGATATCGAGCCTGTCGCATTCCCACCAGCCGTCCATATAGCTTTCACCCAGCCCAAGAGATCCTTCTTGTAATACGCGCTTGAAAAAGTGTGGGTTTGTCACACGAATATCAAAAGGGGAAGGACCATTGATTGTGATACCAGCCCGGCTTAACATCTCATTTGCTATACGGTACCACTCATTTTTTTGTATGCCGGTTTCTTCTATACATGATGAACTCATAGCTTCTCCATCACCTTATGTGATCAGATCCATCAAACAGCCTGAACGCTATTCAATAGCGTAGACGCTCATTGGGGCTTGTGAGAAATCCCACGGAAAATTCCGCGCGCCTGATATTCGACGTAAAAAGAGAAGAGAGAATTCTCCCTTGCCGGAAGGCCTTTAAAGGCAAAATATAAAAGCTTTCGCTTCTGTTACTACATAATATTTATGATATTTATACAGATCCGCAACAGTATATTCCTCTGCTATAAGCGATTCAATAGAAAATTGTTAGCATGCTAATGGGATTAAGGGGTCTTTATATACTGTCGGGCTTACGCTTGATTTCGCAATATTTGCCCGAACGGCGCATTTTATAGCCCCAAAAGGCGAGAATTACCGTACACCCCATTACTTCGGTAGTCGTCAGCATGGCGTGCTCAACACCGCTGGATACCAGCAGGCTGGCAGCAAAGCATAATCCCAACTGTAAGGTATTTTGTAAGGCGGCAGCGCGCCCGGCTGCCTGAGAAAAGGGACGAAGCGCTGCCGCGACGGCAATGGGATATATTGCACCGTTAGCGACGGCGACGATACAGAAGGGAATTAACAAGAGTGTCAGAGTGGCATGGCCCGATAATGTAACGCCTAATGTCCCGAAGACGCCTATCGCATAGACCGACAGTAACCATGGAAGGAGTTTATCGCCTGACACGCGCAATAAAACGCTACGACAGCCGTAACCCCCCACCAGAAAAGCGATGGTTTGAGGAACATAGCTGAGACCAGTGACCGCTGGCCCATAGCCCAGATCGTGTAATAAAAACGGCGAGCCGGTTAACCAGGCGAAGAAACTGGCCGAACAGGCGGCATAAATTAAAACATTACCCCGATATTCAGGATGCTTTAACAGCGTGGGGTAGCGGATGGTCGATGCTGGCCTATTGCCACGTTTGCCTGCCGCAGTTCGTAATGTCAGCGCGGGCAGCATCAATATAAGGGTAATCGCAAACAGCACCAGAAAGATAGCGCGCCAGTCAAAATGCACCAGCAGCCAGCTTCCTAGCAGCGGCGCCAGGGCCGGGGAGAGTGCGACCAGCGGCATTATTGTTGCGAAAATGCGGTTGGCCTGGCTCGCTGGATAGCGGTCTGCGACCAATGCCTGCCAGCTTACGGTTGCCGCACACACACCTACGGCCTGCACAAAACGTAATACGAGCAACTCCTTCGCTGTTTCAATCCATAGTATCCCAAGACAGCCTGTGGCGAAGAGTGTCAAGCCGGTCAGTAATATCGGTCGTCTGCCAAAACGATCGGAAAGCGGCCCCCAGGCAAGCTGAGCAATGGCAAACCCGGCCAGAAACAGACTTAATGAAGCGCTGATTTCTCCTGGCGATGAATTCAACTCTTGCTGCATTGTGGCGAAAGCGGGCAGGTACATATCCGTGGCTAAAAAGCCCAGCACGCTCAGGCCGGCAAGCCAAGCCAGAAATCCTTTGGGTGGTTGCATAACATTCTCAATTTTGGTCTAAAGCTTAACGCAATGAATGCCCGAGAGTGTAAGGAGTGGTTTTCTCCTTGTAAAACGCTAATATTTGCCAGATGCGTTCAAATATTTTGCAGGCAAATTATGTGGTCGGAATATACCCTTGATGTGCTGGATAGCGTTGCCCGTACCGGGAGTTTCAGCGGGGCAGCCCAGGAATTGCATCGGGTACCTTCAGCAATTAGTTATACGGTTCGTCAGCTTGAATCATGGCTGGCTACGCCTCTGTTTATACGCCGGCATCGCGATGTGGAACTCACGGCAGCGGGCGTTTATTTTCTTAAAGAGGGGCGTTCTGTTATCAAAAAAATGCAGGCAACGCGTCTGCAGTGTCAGCAAATCGCCAACGGCTGGCGCGGTCGTCTTTCCATTGCGGTAGATAATATTGTTAAACCTGCGCGAACCCGCCAGTTAGTGCTGGATTTTTATCGGCATTTTCCCGATGTAGAACTGTGTTTGTCGAAGGAGGTTTTCAATGGCGTTTGGGATGCGCTGGCGGATGAACGCGTTGAAGTGGCTATTGGTGCCACTCAGGCGGTCCCCGTTGGAGGGCGCTATGCGTTCCGTGATATGGGAGCACTGCGCTGGCGATGCGTAGTTTCTCATCTTCATCCTTTGGCACACTCAAGGCAAAAACTCAGTGATGAACAGCTTCGACCGTGGCCGTCACTGGTACTGGAAGATACTTCGCGGACATTGCCGAAACGCGTGACGTGGCTATTAGATAACCAGCGGCGTATCGTCGTGCCCGACTGGGCATCGGCGGCAGATTGTATCAATGCCGGGCTGTGTACTGGAATGGTTCCTGCCCATATGGCGCAGCCGTGGATTGAGAGCGGGGACTGGCGCGTTTTGCAACTGGAAAACCCCTTCCCGGATGCGGCTTGCTGTGTAAGCTGGCGGCAGGATAATCCGTCTCCGGCCCTGAACTGGCTATTAGCCTATCTGGGCGATAGTGAGACATTAAATCACGAATGGCTACGGGAGCCCTGAATAGAGCTCCGGAATCGTTACTGGCGGCGATAATCGCGGAAGGGACCATCGGCCACAGAACGGCGTTCTACCAGCCGTGGATGCACTTCAATTGTCTTTGATTGTTCGCGTTTATTAATAATGCGATCGAGCAGCATATTAAATGCCGTTTCGCCCAAAGAGTCTTTTGGCTGATGCACCGTGGTCAGCGCGGGCGTAAAGTAGCGGGCGTTGCGGACGTTATCATAACCAATAATGGAAATATCCTGTGGAACACGCAATCCCATTTCATCCGCCGCGCAGATGGCGCCCATTGCCATAATGTCGCCACCGCAGAATATTGCGGTGGGGCGCTGCGGTTTTGAAAGAATTTGCTGCATTGCCCGATAGCCGGACTCTGGTTCAAAATCACCTTGCACAATCCAGTCTTCATTCACTGTGATTTGAGCCTCTTCCAGCGCCTTCATAAATCCAGCTAGCCTCCCGGCACCGGTGTTACGATGCAGGGAGCCGGGGATCGCGCCAATATCGCGATGCCCGCGTTCAATTAAATAGCGCCCGGCTATATAACCGCCAGAGAAGGAGTTATCGACGACGGAGTCAGTAAAGTCGGCTTTGGCTTCGCCCCAGTCCATGACCACCATTGGAATATGACGATACTCTTCAAGCGTTGCGAGTAAGGGATGTGGGTATTCGGAGCACATAACCAATAGTCCATCGACGCGCTTTTGCGCCATCATAGATAAGTAAGCCCGCTGTTTTTCCAAATTATTCCAGGCGTTACCCAGAATAAGCGTGTAGCCTTTGGCAAAGCAGTTTTTTTCCACGCCTTCAATGATTTCAGCGAAATAAGGCGCTTCACTGCTGGTGGCAAGCAGACCTATTGTTTTCGTGTGATTCACTTTCAGGCTGCGCGCTACGGCGCTGGGGGAATAATGCAGTTCTTTAATTGCTGTCCAAACCGCGTTTCGCGTCTCTTCTGCAACGAAGCGAGTTTTGTTAATTACGTGAGATACGGTAGTGGTGGAAACGTTTGCGCGCTTAGCGACATCTTTAATGGTGGCCATCAGGCGTTTCTCCCAGCCATAGCGTATTCTCCTGAAAATGGGGTTAAACGTTTGCTAAGCCTGATTTACACCGAATAGCAGATATCACGGAAGTTCAGGCGAAGGAAACAGGGAATCAACAAATAATTAGCGGAGGATTTTGTCCGATCTATAGCAAAAGGGGAAGAGGCAAATTGCGCAACCGATGAATTCCAGTAAGATTTACGCTATTTTTATGGGGAATAGCGTAATAGACGCTGAAATAAGAGAATAACCAAAGGAACTGACAATATGAACGCTGAATTAAAATACGCATTAATTACGACCATAGCCGCATTAGGCGTTATCGTCATTGGTGCGTTAACTGCCGTTACTCATTAATTATTGACCAGGCCAGTGAGCGTTGCCGCTGGCCCGGTCATTGTTCATTCACTGCGCGCACAGCTATTTTTTTGAAATAGCTGTCTCCCGAGTTCCTCAATATTATTGCCGCTTATGCAATACTGTTTTGTCGCTTACAACTCTTTAACTTTTCTGTATGCCCTGACATCATATGCGCGACATAGCGACGATGTCGCCTAAATCATCAACGTGTTGGGGCTATAAATTTCACTTCAGCGCCTGATACATCCAGAGAGTCAATCATGAAATTAAATTATCCTTTGCTGGCGCTTGCCGTCGGCGCATTTGGCATTGGAACAACTGAATTTTCTCCAATGGGCCTGTTGCCCACTATCGCGGAAGGCGTCGGGGTTTCTATTCCAGTTGCAGGAATGCTGATTAGCGCATATGCCATTGGAGTTATGTTTGGCGCGCCGCTGATGACGTTACTTCTATCTCACAGAGCCAGGCGCAGCGCGCTGCTATTTCTAATGGGGATTTTCACCCTTGGGAACATACTGTCAGCGATTGCGCCGAATTATACGCTGCTGTTGATTTCGCGCATTATCACCAGTTTGAATCATGGGGCATTTTTTGGTTTAGGTTCAGTGGTGGCTGCCGGTCTTGTGGCAAAAGAAAAACAGGGAAGCGCGGTGGCGACCATGTTTATGGGGCTGACGATTGCAAATATTGGCGGGGTACCAGCAGCAACGTGGCTAGGGAATACGATAGGCTGGCGAATGTCTTTTCTGGCAACCGCAGGATTGGGCGTATTGGCGATGATAGGCCTGTGGGTCTCTCTGCCTAAGGGAGGAGAAGGGGTGAGGCCTGATGTGCGACGCGAGCTTGCAGTCATGCTGCGCCCGCAGGTGCTAACCGCGCTGCTCACTACGGTATTAGGCGCAGGGGCGATGTTTACGCTGTATACCTATATCGCTCCGGTCTTACAGCGAGTGACTCACGCCAGCGCAGGATTTATTACTGGTATGTTAGTACTCATTGGTATTGGTTTTTCTTTAGGGGCGGCGCTTGGAGGAAAATTCTCTGACAGGTCGATTGCAGGCACGTTAAAAGCATTTCTATTACTGTTAATGATCATTATGTCGGTAATCCCATGGCTGGCTAAAACAGAAATTGGGGCCGCGGTAGCAATGGTTATATGGGGAACCGCAACCTTTGCCGTGGTGCCACCGCTGCAAATGCGCGTAATGCAAGTTGCACATGAGGCGCCGGGGCTTGCTTCTTCTGTCAATATTGGCGCATTTAATCTGGGCAATGCTTTAGGCGCAGTGGCTGGTGGTGCCGTTATTTCTCAGGGGTTGGGTTATAGCTTTGTTCCGGTTGCGGGGGCGATTATTGCCGCGCTGGCATTATCCCTGGTTATTTTCTCCGGCAGGTGTGAGTCGTCGAAAGCCGCATGGGTGGAGTAACAGGAACGCGAAAATGGTGGGGTTAGCGTAGCGTATGCGGCATCATCACTCTGCGCGCACCGACATAGTGCTGTTGCCAATAATTCTCATTGAGCGAAGTTATGCGGATATCTTTGCCCGTGCGCGGTGACTGAATAAACTTACCGTTACCGAGATACACGCCAACGTGATCGGCGGCTCCTCGCCCCTGAATACGAAAGAAAACCAGATCGCCACGCTGAAGTTCAGACTGGGCGATAAAAGGGGCGTCGCGTAAATGGTACATTTCGTTGGCAGTGCGTGGGATGGGGATCTTTAACAGATCTTTATAGGCGTAATACACTAAGCCACTACAGTCGAAGCCGGTTAGTGGGGAAGCGCCCCCCCAGCGATAAGGCTTACCGAGCTGCCGCATCAGCGTTGCCATTGCTTTTTCCCGGGCTAGCACTACCCGAGCCTTGTGTGCACTGGCGATACTGTTTTCCTGGATGCTTTCCTCAATGCAACTGTTACCGCTGCAAAGCGCTGGCGCTGTTTCTGCCCTTATATGTTGATTTTTGGGAAGATGCGTAAGGCGAGATGAATGACCTTTAGGCATTGAGGATAAGTTACGCGTCAGGCGCGACTTCGTTTTTTGCTGTAATGGTTTAATGTCATGAACGGAACGTAATGAATACGTTTTTGGAGGGAGAGTCCGGGTATTTTTACTTGCCTGAGCCTTGTGAGGCAGCGCGCCCGCAATAAAAAGGGCTACTAAAGTAAACGTGAGGCGTTTTTTTCCTGCCACCCGGGGCTCTCCTGCGATATTCAGGGTTAACTTAGACTTTACCTGTCAGACAATCCGGCAATTCTAATGCAGAATATTTATTCAGGTGAACATTCTTTTGTATCGAAACGCAACGGAGAGGACATTTTCAGAAAAGTAAAGCAGTTAACAACTGTTACCAACGGTGCAAAACTGATCCACCCCAGCGGTTGAAAACTGATCCA
>CALYPF010000090.1 GCA_945271245.1 uncultured Enterobacteriaceae bacterium
TAGACCGTTGGTGGTGACGGTAAGTGGATCACTTTTTACCCGTTGTTGACAACAGGGATAGAATACGTGGCAAACGATTTTATATCTGCTCATGCTATTGCCCCTTGATTTGCCGGTAATAAATCGAGCCAGTATTTAGCAGAACATGCTACGAGCATAGCCCCCTATGAACGATAGCCACCTCCGACAGAAGGCAGTTTAAAATTTTGCCAATAAAATAAAGGCGATATTGATCCCCCCAAAGGGGTGCATCAAATCCCTTAAAAAAGAAGCCTCGACCAGTCTTGTGAAATTTAAATCCCAAAACAATAATAAGACAAAGCCAAAACCTGTTAATGATCGCGCCTACAGGACGTGGTTTTCAGTTGGCAATAAAAAAGGGTGCCGAAGCACCCTTTTAGGTTCTTGCCAGACTAGTTAGTTTTAGGCGTCGCGCTTTCAACCCGGCTTTTCAGCTTTTGCCCCGGCCGAAAAGTCACCACACGGCGCGCCGTAATGGGGATGTCCTCGCCCGTCTTCGGGTTACGCCCGGGACGTTGGTTTTTATCGCGCAAGTCAAAATTACCAAAACCAGAGAGCTTGACCTGCTCACCGTTTTCCAGAGCACGACGGATCTCTTCAAAAAACAGCTCGACCAGCTCTTTGGCATCCCGTTTGCTAAGCCCTAGCTTCTCAAACAGGTACTCTGACATTTCAGCTTTTGTTAGCGCCATAGGTTCAATCCCTCAATGATGCCTGGAATCGTTCTTTTAATGCCGCAACGCATTTAGCAACGGTGGCGGCAATCTCCTCTTCTTCCAGTGTACGGCTGGTATCCTGAAGGATTAGGCTAATAGCCAGGCTCTTATAGCCCTCCGCTACACCCTTACCGCGGTACACATCGAATAAGTTTACGCCAACTATCTGATTTGCGCCAACTTTCTTACATTCATTTAAAATATCCACCGCAGGCACATTTTCAGCTACCAGAACGGCGATATCACGGCGGTTCGCAGGGAACCGGGAAATCTCCTGCGCCTCTGGGATCCGGCGCATCGTAAGCGGTTCCTGAAGCAGCTCAAACACCAGCGTGCGGCCATTCAGCCCCAGCTTACGCTCCAGCTCTGGATGCACAACGCCCATGAAACCTATGCATTTATCGTCCAGATAAAGCGCGGCGCTTTGTCCTGGATGTAAGGCAGGATTAGACTGTACGCGAAATTCAATTTCAGATAATTCTCCCGTTAACTCTAGCACGGATTCCAAATCCCCCTTGAGGTCATAGAAATCGACGCTATTTTTCGCAAGATCCCAATGCTCTTCGTAGCGGTTGCCGCATATAACGCCGCTAAGAACGGGTTCCTGCCGAATTCCCATCTCAGCGTTCGCATCCGGAATAAAGCGTAGCCCGCTTTCAAACAAACGAACTCTTCCCTGCTGACGATTTTGATTATAGACCGTCGTCCCTAGCAGCCCCGCCCACAGCGATAGGCGCATAGCCGACATCTCGCTGGATATTGGGTTGGGCAATAGTAATGCTTCTTCCTGTGGGTGCAGTAAACGTTGAACTTTCGGATCAACAAAGCTGTAGGTGATAACTTCCTGATAGCCTTTATCCACTAACATGCTTTTTATACGCTTCAGGGAAAGACGCGCCTCAAGGTGATCGCCCATAACCAACGCAGCCTGCACCGGCCGGTTTGGAATGTTATCGTAACCGTAAATCCGGGCGACCTCTTCCACCAAATCTTCTTCGATAGCCATATCGAAGCGCCAGGAGGGAGCTACGGTCTGCCATTCCTTATTCCCTTCAGTAACGGTAAATCCAAGACGCTGCAAGATATCCATTACCTGTGCATCAGGTATTTCATGGCCAAGCAGTTTGTCGAGCTTGCTGCGACGTAAAACGATGTTCGCAGGGACGGGTAAATCGGCTTTACTGGTGGCGTCAATAATGGGGCCGGCCAGGCCTCCACAAATATCTACCAACAGATGCGTTGCGCGCTCCATGGCTTTATATTGCAGGGCCGGATCTACGCCGCGCTCATAGCGATGGGATGCATCAGTATGCAAACCGTGACGGCGCGCGCGGCCAGTAATCGCCAGCGGGTTGAAGAAAGCGCACTCTAGCAGAATATTTTGCGTCGCTGCGCTGACACCAGAGTATTCGCCGCCAAAAATACCGCCCATCGCAAGCGCCCGCTGGCTATCGGCGATGACTAATGTGTCATCCATCAATTTAGCTTCATTGCCATCCAGCAGCGTCAGCGTTTCACCATTTTTGGCCATGCGTACAATAATTTCGCCGTCAATACGGTCGAGATCAAATGCATGCATTGGCTGCCCCAGCTCCAGTAAGACATAATTCGTCACATCAACCACAGCATCGATAGAACGAATACCGCAGCGACGCAGTTTTTCTTTCATCCATAATGGTGTAGGTGCAGCAATATTAATCCCTTTTATTACTCGACCAAGATAGCGCGGGCAGGCATTGGGGGCATCAACGCGAATAGGCACTATATCGTCAATCGTCGCTGGCACAGCGATGATTTCTGGTTCAGTCAGGGGCAACTGGTTGAGGACGGCAACATCGCGTGCGACGCCGATTATCCCTAAGCAGTCTGCCCGGTTTGGTGTCACGCTGATTTCAAGCGCGTTATCATCAAGTTTCAGATAGTTGCGGATATCGACTCCAACCGGTGCATCGCAGGGCAACTCAATAATCCCGCTATGATCGTCAGTAATGCCGAGTTCTGAAAATGAGCACAGCATGCCTTCAGAGGGTTCACCGCGTAGTTTAGCTGCCTTAATTTTAAAATCGCCCGGAAGCACTGCGCCGGCAGTCGCCACCGCGACTTTAAGGCCCTTACGGCAGTTTGGTGCACCGCAAACGATATCAAGCAGCCGCTCACCGCCAGTATCAACTTTCGTTACCCGCAGCTTGTCTGCATTGGGGTGCTGTGCGCACTCAACAACTTCACCGACAAATACGCCGTGGAAGCTGCCCGCTACCGGTTCAACGCCGTCCACCTCAAGACCTGACATCGTGATTTGCCCGGCAAGTTCATCGCTATTTATGGCCGGATTTACCCATTCGCGTAACCACAGTTCACTGAATTTCATTGGAGTAACCTGCCCTTATTTAAACTGTTTGAGGAAACGTAAATCATTTTCGAAGAAGGCGCGTAAATCCGTGACGCCATAGCGCAGCATGGTAAAGCGCTCCATACCCATTCCGAAGGCAAAACCGGAATAGATTTCCGGATCGATGCCGACATTACGCAAAACATTAGGATGCACCATGCCGCAGCCAAGCACTTCCAGCCATTTCCCATTTTTCCCCATAACATCCACTTCGGCGGAGGGCTCTGTAAAGGGGAAATAGGATGGGCGGAAACGCACCTGGAGATCTTCTTCGAAAAAGTTGCGCAGGAAGTCGTGTAAAGTCCCCTTCAGGTTAGTGAAATTGATATTGGTATCGACTATCAATCCTTCCATCTGGTGGAACATTGGGGTATGAGTCTGGTCGTAATCGTTTCGGTATACGCGGCCGGGTGCAATAATACGGATCGGAGGCTGGTTACCTGCCATAGTGCGGATTTGCACGCCAGAAGTCTGGGTGCGCAATAAGCGCTTCGCATCAAACCAAAAGGTATCATGGTCAGCACGGGCCGGATGGTGCCCGGGAATATTCAGCGCATCAAAATTATGATAGTCATCTTCAATTTCCGGCCCCGTCGCCACGGTAAATCCTAACTCGCCAAAAAAAGTTTCAATGCGGTCGATCGTTCGTGTAACCGGATGTAAGCCGCCATTTTCGATACGTCGGCCAGGCAGAGAGACATCCAGCGTTTCAGCCGCGAGACGCGCATTTAATGCCGCATTTTCCAGCATTTCTTTACGCGCATTTAGCGCCTGCTGAACGGCTTCTTTTGCCTGATTAATAACCGCCCCTGCCGCCGGACGCTCTTCTGGCGGCAGCTCGCGCAGTGTGGTCATCTGGAGGGTCAGGTGCCCTTTTTTGCCCAAGTATTCAACGCGAACGTTATCTAACGCCGCGGCATCCTGGGACTCGTTTATGGCTGCCGTTGCGCGGGCAACCAGCTCTGCGAGTTGTGACATGATGTTCCTCTTATGCCAGCGCATACGCCAGCGTCATGGTCTGAAGGCAAACGATTTACGATAAAAAAAGGCCTCCTAAAAGGAGGCCTTTAGCGTATTTTCCGTTTCTTTTCTTACGCAGAAAGCCCCCGAATCAGGTGCGAAAGTAAAAAAAGAAGCGGAAAATAGCAGCATTCATGCTTGCGGTTACCTTATTGCTGTAAAATTTATTGTTTATATTGAACGAGTTAAACTGGAAAAGTCAACGAATATGCGCCCAGGTAACTCAATATCTATTCTGCACTCCACCGTTAGCCTGATGACCGCGAGGTTTAAAAACGTGCCGGAATAACTTGCTGTTCTGACGATATCTGGTGACAGGTGCAAAAGCAAAAGAGGGAGCACGCTCCCTCTTAAACCTGACTTATGCCAGCGCTGCTTTCGCTTTTTCAACCAGCGCTGTAAAAGCCACTTTGTCGAATACGGCGATGTCGGCCAAAATCTTACGATCAATTTCAACAGAGGCTTTTTTCAGGCCATTGATGAATTTGCTGTAAGACAAGCCATTCTGGCGAGCAGCGGCGTTGATACGTGCAATCCATAACTGACGAAACTGACGCTTACGCTGACGACGGTCACGGTAAGCATACTGACCTGCTTTGATAACAGCCTGAAAGGCAACGCGGTACACGCGAGAACGCGCGCCGTAGTAACCTTTAGCTTGTTTCAAAATTTTCTTATGACGAGCACGTGCAATCACACCACGTTTTACGCGAGCCATTTACTCTCTCCTGTATCTATTCTGTTTCCTCTCCCTTACGCGAAAGCGCGCTTATCAGTTACGGATAAACCGATGTGCACTGAACAAAACCCGCGATAGCGTAAAACAGAGGCTAAAAAAGTGAAAAACGCAGTGTTATGCGTACGGCAGGCACGCAATGACCAGACCCAAATCGCCTTTAGAAACCATTGCTTTCGGGCGCAGGTGACGTTTACGTTTAGTTGCTTTCTTAGTCAGAATGTGACGCAGGTTAGCGTGCTTATGCTTAAAGCCACCTTTACCGGTTTTTTTGAAGCGCTTAGCAGCACCGCGTACGGTCTTAATTTTTGGCATGTTTAATACTTCCACTTCGCATTGTTAATAAACGAAATACGGGCGAACGCCCGAAGCTTACGCGTTAAAACGTAAAGCTTCGGGATACGCTACTTGAAGGCCCGTTATTTCTTCTTAGGAGCGAGCACCATGATCATCTGGCGACCTTCGATCCTCGATGGGAACGATTCGACTACCGCCAGTTCACTCAGATCGTCTTTGACGCGGTTAAGCACCTCCATACCGATCTGTTGGTGGGCCATTTCACGCCCGCGAAAACGCAGGGTGATTTTGGCCTTATCGCCTTCTTCGAGAAAGCGAATCAGGCTGCGGAGTTTTACCTGATAGTCGCCTTCGTCGGTACCAGGACGGAATTTAATTTCCTTAACCTGGATAACTTTTTGCTTTTTCTTCTGTTCTTTAGAAGATTTGCTCTTTTCATAGAGGAACTTGCCGTAATCCATAATACGGCATACGGGCGGCTCGGCATTGGGGCTGATCTCGACTAAATCGACACCGGCTTCCTCAGCCTTTTCAAGAGCTTCTCTCAGGCTGACAATACCAATTTGCTCGCCATCTATACCTGTTAAGCGAACCTCTTGAGCGCGGATTTCGCCGTTAATGCGATTAGGACGCGCGGTTTGAACTCGTTTTCCGCCTTTAATACCTTATTCCTCCAGTTGATGAAGACTGCGGCTTCTAATCTCTTGCAGCAGTTTTTCAATAACGTCGTTAACGTCCATACTGCCAAGGTCTTTACCACGGCGAGTACGTACCGCCACTTTGCCAGCTTCGACTTCTTTGTCACCGCAAACCAGCATATAAGGGACACGACGTAAAGTATGCTCGCGGATTTTAAAGCCAATCTTCTCGTTTCTCAAGTCCGCTTTTACGCGGATGCCTGCAGCCTGCAATTTACGCACCAGTTCCTGGACATATTCAGACTGCGAGTCGGTAATATTCATTACCACCGCCTGCACCGGAGCAAGCCACGTTGGGAAGAACCCGGCGAACTCTTCGGTCAAAATACCAATAAAGCGTTCCATGGACCCCAGAATAGCACGGTGAATCATCACCGGCACCTGACGTTCATTATTTTCACCGACATAGGACGCACTCAGGCGCGCCGGAAGCGAGAAATCAAGCTGTACGGTACCACATTGCCATGCTCTGTCTAAGCAATCGTGGAGCGTAAACTCAATTTTAGGCCCATAGAATGCGCCCTCACCGGGTTGATATTCAAAGGGAATCTCGTTTTCTTTCAGAGCCGCAGCAAGGTCGGTTTCCGCACGATCCCACATTTCGTCAGAGCCAATGCGCTTTTCCGGTCGGGTTGATAACTTCACGACGATTTTTTCAAATCCGAAGGTGCTATACATATCATAGACCATACGGATGCAGCTATTGACTTCATCGCGAACCTGATCTTCGGTACAGAAAATATGCGCATCATCCTGAGTGAACCCGCGCACGCGCATCAGCCCGTGCAAAGCGCCAGAAGGCTCATTACGATGGCAACTGCCAAACTCCGCCATACGCAAAGGAAGATCCCGATAAGATTTTAACCCCTGATTAAAAATTTGTACGTGGCCCGGGCAGTTCATCGGTTTGATGCAATATTCCCGGTTTTCGGAAGACGTAGTAAACATCGCGTCTTTATAATTATCCCAGTGACCGGTTTTTTCCCACAGCACGCGATCCATCATAAATGGACCTTTAACTTCCTGATATTGATACTCTTTCAGTTTAGTGCGCACAAAGGTTTCTAGCTCACGAAAGATAGTCCAGCCGTCATTGTGCCAAAAGACCATTCCCGGCGCTTCTTCCTGCATGTGGTAAAGATCTAACTGCTTACCAATCTTACGATGATCACGCTTTGACGCCTCTTCCAGGCGCTGTAGATACGCTTTTAACTGTTTTTTATCCGCCCACGCAGTGCCATAAATACGCTGCAGCATTTTATTGTTGCTGTCGCCGCGCCAGTAAGCCCCCGCCGTTTTCATTAATTTAAAATGGTGGCAGAAACGCATATTCGGCACATGAGGCCCGCGGCACATGTCGATATATTCTTCGTGGTGATATAGCCCGGGCTTATCATCATGGCTAATATTTTCATCCAGGATGGCAACTTTATAGATTTCTCCACGTGCGGCAAAAGTTGCACGTGCTTCATCCCAGCTCACTTTTTTCTTTATAACATCGTAATTTTTCTCGGCCAGCTCGTGCATCCGTTTTTCGAGTCGGTCAAGATCTTCCTGCGTCAACGTATGCTCGATATCTACGTCATAGTAAAAACCGTTATCGATTACCGGGCCGATTGCCATTTTGGTATCCGGCCACAGCTGCTTGATGGCGTGACCTAACAAATGAGCGCAAGAGTGGCGAATAATCTCCAGCCCTTCGTCGTCTTTTGCAGTAATAATGGCAAGATTTGCATCCTGCTCAATTAAATCGCAGGCATCGACCAAATCGCCGTTCACGCGCCCGGCAATGCAGGCTTTTCCAAGGCCAGGACCAATATCTGTCGCAATGTCCATAGGGCTAACAGCTTTATCATAAGTACGCTGGCTACCGTCAGGAAGAGTAATAACTGGCATTCATAAATCCTTATTTGCAGTGGTGAGCCACACGCAAGCTCACATACAAAAATGTAAATTCATCTATACCGTTCTCTTGTTACCTCACCAACTATTGCGAGTGCAAACAAAAGAACGCAAAGTCCTTACCTGCGCGCTCTAATAGCACAGGCATCGGAGCACTTTACCACAATACGGTCACGCTGTCGCGCTGACAAAACCTGATATAATTCCGAGCATAGCCTGAAAATTATAATGAATCTCTTTCCAGTCATATCCCACTATTTACTTCACAGTGAATTATATATCGCTTAACGTCACACTCGCTCAAGAAATTAACTCGTGAATTTCACCAATACGTAGTTATAGAACCAACTTTATTATTCCAGTCGCTACGCTCCGGTGACCGAATGTCGACAATCATTGTGCTTAAATACAAACTTCACGCTAAATAAAATAGCCCCTCTAAAAATATTAATCATGTCAGACATAGAGTTAAAAAACCATCTATAGCAAGTTACCAAATGGTGAGCTAATCTTACCACAGCCTTTATCCTGAGGAATACCAGCCTTGTTCTATTCACTCCCTTTCTACAGCCGATATTTTAATTACTCCAGCATCCATAAATTCCACTTCAAACAACATAGCGATACTTCGATGAAGTAATAAAAAATAATAGTCGTCCGCAGAAAGCCAATTAAAGCAGAGTTTAAACCCGTAGGCAATTTAATCACCGTTAATACTCTAAATTTTCGTGTGCGTCAGGCCTGAAAACGTATTGCATTAAACTCACTTGTCAAAAGCGCCGGGAGAACCCGCTTTTAATCCCCAACGCTCATTTAACGATTTATAAATATTGTCCAATATTTAATGCTAGTTGGCCGGTGTGGACAAAGGAATTCCCTTCTTGCCCGCATAAAACACTATCAGTGTAGCCCCTGATGCTCCGCTGTAGCCACGGTGAGCGCTGTCAACCATTTCAGGAAGCACTTCACCAGACTGTAATGTTTTTCTCTCACCCGTTGCCTTTTTTTCAACGGTAAGCGTTCCATTTTGCACATAGGCCGCATTGGGAATGGCATGCTGATGCCAACTAAGACTTGAGTTAGGTGGTATTGTAATTTTCAACACCGACAGTTGCGGGGTGCCATCCGGATAGGTTTTATATAATGTGCCATCCCATGATGACTCCGTTTCAAGAAGTTTCTCGACCGTCGCTGGCGCACTATCTGTACGCTGAGCAAATGTACCCGATGAAAGCAAAAATAAACTAACGGCCGTACAGACAGACAAATATTGTGTAGTCAAACGCATACTCACTCCATAGATAGTTAAAACAAATTTACCCACCAGAAATTAACCGCATGCATAGCCCGAAACACAATCATTTTTTATAAAAAACCATCTTCCTACTATTTTTATCTTATAAAAGCATCACATTCCTTCAGTTGCCTTAATAACGCACTCATGAAAATATTTTAATGGTATTGGCGAAAAATCGCTCAGTTAAATTGAAGCCCATTATAAACATACCAACCAGAAAGTATCCGCAACAAAACGCTCAGTCAGAAATCAATTCTCCTGCCGCCTTATGTCATTAACAATCTATGAGTTCCATAGAGTCTTACTCAGATTAAAAATAGATGAAACATAATCAATTAAGACAGAGCATTTCATTATATCCATCCTGCTGGAATGAAAACGTTATTCAACTACAACTCCACAACTTATCCCTCACGCTACGAAAAAATACAAATACTCATCCCCTATAATAACTTTAAAATAGCGACAGTAATAATAGTCTCGTTGGCTAGGTGCTTAACCTCGGGATAAATAATTGCTAATCACAGATATACTGCCGCATAACCCAGGGGCATTACCAGGGAGCGGCTGCCTATATAATGATGCGCGTTATCGTTTACTCCATATTTGCAGGATAGTTCGCTCTATATGACCCACCAATCTCTTCCTCCCGGATGATACTGGCATCCATACTCAATAGCAGCAGCCTGCAGAGGGAATCGCTATCTAAGGTTGTGAGCTAACGCGTAGCCTTACGGCGAACTTTCACGTTAAGCTGATGATTACTTGATTTCCGCTGGAGCAATCGCGATGTGGCAGACAATTCATAACCTGTTATGTGAACAGTTCGGCGACGGTCAAATCACACAGCGCGTTGCGCTGCCCGGCGGAGAAATCCATGCCGCGTGGAAAATCACTTTTGCAGGCCGGCCTATCTTTATAAAGAGCGATGATCGAGAGATGCTTTCATGCTTTACCGAGGAAGCGGATCAGCTTGCGCTGTTAGCACGCAGCGCGAGCGTATGCGTGCCTGGCGTACTGGGCACGGGAAGCGCCCGAGACGCCAGTTTTTTGCTTCTCGACTATTTCCCCCCGCGCCCGCTGGATGCACCCAATGCTTTCTTATTTGGTCAGCAACTTGCCCAATTGCATCAGTGGAGCGAACAACCGCAATTTGGGCTGGATTTTGATAATCATATTGCAACCGTACCGCAGCCAAACGGCTGGCAGCGGCGCTGGGCAGCCTTTTTTGCCGAACAGCGTATCGGCTGGCAACTCGAACTGGCCGCGGAAAAAGGGCTTACCTATGGTGATATTGACGCGATTGTTGAAGAGATCCAACAGCGCCTGAGCGGACACCAGCCTCAGCCCTCGTTATTGCATGGGGATTTGTGGTCAGGAAACTGCGCACTCGGGCCAAAAGGCCCGTTTATATTCGATCCGGCCTGCTACTGGGGCGACCGTGAGTGTGATTTAGCAATGTTACCGCTACACGAAGCGTTATCTTCTCAAATTTATAATGGATATCAAACCGTCTCGCCTCTCCCCGCCGGTTACCTCTCCCGGCAGTCGATTTATCGCCTCTACACACTTTTAAACCGGGCAACACTGTTTGGCGGCGACCATTTGCTTATTGCCCAGCAAACTCTGGATAAGGTGCTATCAACCTGACGGCCATTGATGAAAAAGTAGAGGCGTATGATAACCCTATATACGCCCTGGGCACTTAAATTCTGCGCTTGCAGTGCCCAGGCCGGAAGATACGTATCGCTTCCTGTGGATTCACAGCCGCTATAATTTGCGGCTATGGCGTGGCTATACCATTCATTCAGGCTGCATAATATTACGGGTATCAACTATCTGAATTTTATTTCAGCGATATAAATACATCGTGGGCGCCATGCGGCGCCCCACGTTAATTCACAGAAAACCCAGCAAACTAAAAAAGAAATAGCCCAAAATAATTAATACAATCGGCAAGATATAAAGTGGAAAAAATTGAACCAAAATAGTGTGGCGCGGAACCGCTATACGCGCGATGAGCTGTTCGCGGGTGAGCCCCTCGGCCCCCTTCGCCTGTTCAAGAATAAGTTGGTCGGCCACCCCTTCCCGCAGAAACCGAACCTGGCGCGACATACGCGCTCCGCTGGCCTGCAGCGCCAGCCCAACAAAAATAAGGATATAAATCACCCAAAAAAGCAGATTCAGGCCATGGTGAAACTCTGGCTGCAGCGAATGCTGCCAAAAAACATTTAAAAAAGGCGTGTTAAATTTCACCATTTCAATCATCACATGCGCAAAATCCATTAATACCGCATCAATACCCGGTATCTTTTCACTGTGTTGATACATAAATTTCAGTAGCGAAACCAATGTCGATATCAGCGCCGGTATAAAAATCACCCACCCTGCAATTCGTTTAATAATGGCAATGCGTCCCGCTTGTTGGTACGTCATATTCTCCCCTTTTGCTACTGACGCGCTATAAAGCGTTAAGTCTACCTTCTCCCTGTATTTTTCGCCTGGTTTTTGCGTTTCGCCCGCCAAAAGGCTGGCATATACGCTTAATCCAGGCTATTGATAATGGCTTCTTTTTACAGGCACAGCAGGAGTAAGAATGGCAGGTCAGCAACAGGTCGTCACCGCGGCAATCTTTGACATGGACGGGCTACTTATCGATTCCGAACCCCTTTGGGATCGCGCAGAGCTGGAAGTCATGGCCAGTCTGGGCGTCGATATTACCCGCCGCAATGAGTTACCGGATACGCTGGGGCTGCGCATCGATTTGGTCGTTGATCTATGGTTTTCTCAGCAACCCTGGCAAAGGGTTTCATGCGCACAGGCAACCCAGCGCATTATTGCACGCGCTATCGCGCTGGTTGAAGAAGAGCGACCGCTGCTTCCCGGCGTTAAAGAGGCTATTGCGCTATGCCAGGCGCAGGGAATGAAAATAGGCCTGGCATCGGCCTCTCCGCTGCATATGCTGGAAAAAGTACTCACGCTTTTTAATTTGCGCGACAGCTTCGATACTCTTGCTTCGGCAGAACACCTTCCGTGCAGTAAACCTCATCCTCAGGTCTATTTAAACGCGGCGGCCCAGCTTGGCGTCGATCCCCTGCGTTGCGTCACTTTTGAGGATTCAGTTAACGGCATGATAGCGACCAAGGCCGCCCGGATGCGCTCAATTGTTGTGCCTGCGATTGAAAACCGAAACGACGCGCGCTGGGCGCTGGCAGATGAAAAACTGCACAGCCTGACCGAACTACGCGCCTGGCATATGCAACCCACTGCGTAAATACTTTGGCGGCAGCGCAATTTGTCGCCATTCCCCCCCTGCCACCTAAAATTTCTCCCTAAAATCTTAACGTGACATTGTCACACTCTTTATTCCCGCCGCCGATTATCTTATACTGGATATATTACCAGTAAGCAGGTTAAATCATGACGGCGGAAGGTCATCTACTCTTTGCAATATCCAGTGCGGTATTTGCTAAAAACGCGGCACTAACCCCCATATTGGCCCGCGGAGACTGGTGGCATATTCTGTCAGCAGCGGTACTTTCCTGCCTGCTTCCGGATATCGATCATCCGAAATCATTTTTAGGGCAGCGCATTCCGTGGCTCTCTCATCCAATAGCGCGCGCGTTCGGCCACCGGGGATTTACCCATAGCCTACTCGCGGTCTTTGCCGCACTGACCCTGTGCTACCTTAAAGTTCCTGATAGCTGGCTACTGCCCGCGGATGCGCTTCAGGGGTTAGTCCTGGGCTATCTCAGCCATATTGCCGCCGACATGCTTACGCCCGCAGGCGTACCGTTACTGTGGCCCTGTCGCTGGCGCTTTCGCCTGCCCGTCATTGCCCCGCGCGGTGGAAATTTGATTGAACGTTGCATTAGCGCTGCGTTACTGGCATTTGCTCTCTGGATGCCCGCCTCGCTTTCAGAAAAGGGAGTCATCCACTGGTCAACGCTGGCGATTGCTCAGCTACAGGTGCGCTTTACCCATTTGATTGATACGCACTCTTTTTGACCGCCGCCTTAATCCAAAATGGAATAAAGCATTCCTTTTGAATATAAGTTGGCATATACCAATTCTGTTAAGCTTGTCACATATAAAGGTCGTTTGAATCAGGCCTGTACAACAAAGTAATCGGGAGTGTCGGGGATGAATTTTCCATTAATCGCGAATGTCGTGGTATTCGCTATCCTGCTGTTGGTCCTGGCACGGATGCATCGCCGCCAATGGAGTCTGGCTAAAAAAGTGTTAGTCGGGCTTGGTTTTGGCGTCGTATTTGGCCTGGCGTTACAGCTTATTTATGGGGCCGGTAATAGTACGCTTAAAACATCAGTTACTTGGTTTGATATCGTTGGCAACGGCTATGTACAACTTTTACAGATGATTGTCATGCCGCTGGTATTCGCCTGCATTCTGAGCGCAGTAGCTCGCCTGCATAATGCATCTTCGCTGGGTAAAATCAGCGTTCTCACCATTGGCACACTACTATTTACTACGCTGATTGCGGCGCTGGTAGGCGTACTGGTAACCAATCTTTTTGGCCTAACCGCTGAAGGGCTGGTACAGGGCGGCGCTGAGAGTGCGCGTCTTAACACCTTACAGACACAGTATGTCGGTAAAGTAGCGGACTTAACGGTGCCACAGCTAATTCTTTCTTTCATTCCTAAAAATCCGTTCGCTGACTTAACCGGCGGCAGCCCGACGTCCATTATTAGCGTTGTCATCTTCGCAGCCTTTTTAGGCGTCGCCGCGCTGAAGTTACTCAAAGACGACGTCGCCAAAGGTGAACGCGTTCTGCTGGCTATTGATACTCTGCAAAGCTGGGTAATGAAATTGGTGCGGCTCGTCATGCAGCTTACGCCGTATGGCGTGCTGGCGTTAATGACTAAGGTAGTTGCTGAATCTAACCTACATGAAATTATCAAACTCGGCGGCTTTGTGGTTGCGTCTTACCTTGGGCTTGCCATTATGTTCGCCGTGCATGCGCTGCTATTAACGCTGGTTGGTGTAAACCCAACTCATTATTTCCGTAAGGTATGGCCTGTGCTGACCTTTGCGTTTACCAGCCGCTCCAGCGCCGCCAGCATTCCATTAAATGTCGAGGCGCAAACCCAACGTCTGGGCGTGCCTGAATCAATCGCCAGTTTTTCTTCTTCATTTGGCGCAACTATCGGGCAAAACGGCTGTGCAGGGCTTTATCCTGCCATGCTGGCCGTGATGGTAGCTCCAACGGTAGGTATTAACCCATTAGATCCCGTATGGATAGCAACGCTGGTTGGCATCGTCACCGTTAGTTCTGCCGGCGTTGCCGGCGTCGGCGGCGGAGCGACCTTTGCCGCGCTGATTGTGTTACCCGCAATGGGGCTACCGGTGACGCTTGTCGCGCTGCTGATCTCCGTTGAACCGCTAATAGATATGGGTCGCACCGCGCTTAATGTCAACGGCGCGATGACCGCAGGGACCATCACCAGCCAGTTATTACGCCAGACTGATAAAGAGCGGCTTCACAGTAACGATGAAGTTGAACTCGCCCATCGTTAACGGCGGGTTAGGTAAAAACGGGCACGAATATGCCCGTTTTTTTACTGTCTAAAATTGTGCCCGTGAACAGAGCACACTATAGAATCTAGCCCGCTGAATAGTTTTGATTTAAAACGCGCTAAAACGGCGTGTCTTCCTGCCCATCTCCATCATAATATTCATATTCCGGAAAGCCACGCATCTGTGCGCGGGAAACCATTCGTTCGCGCCAGGTCCTAATGAATCGATTATCCCGATGCGGGTTAATCTAACTTTTTGTTAATCTTAATAAAGAAAATTTTCATGTTAAATAGCCACACTCTCGGTAGCCAACCCGACTTCAGGCTACCGAAGCCATGAAAGTGGATTCTTATTATTTCCGGAGCAGCTTATTAGCACAGACTGGAAAATTATCCATTATTGGCGCTGTTCCGTTCAACAATATCGGAATAATACCTGATACGGCCTAATGCAAAAGCCGATGTTAATTACGGTTACCTGGCGTGATATCGGGCGGCATCGTGTTTACGTTAAATCTCAGCGTCCTGCCGCACCTGATCGGCCCAGCGCTGAGCGGCCTGGGGAACATCAAAGCGTGGAGAACGGCAAAACCGGTTATCCAGCAACACAAAGGCGACAAACTTTCCGCGCAGCGCCCATACATCACGGAACTCATCCAGCCGGAGGGCATGCTCCGGCGGTGCCGGCTCTACGCGCGGCGTGTAGGTAACGATATCCCGGTTGCGCTGTCGCAATGTTTTCATAAATAATATCAATCCCCAGCAGGTTAACGCTCTGCTTATAATACCGGAATCTCCGGGACTCCGTCGCGCTTCCGTTGCTATAAAATCTGATCTCTATTCCCACAAAATAATGGCGTAATGCACATATGCACAGCGCGTGTAGCGCTGAGGGCCGGGTACCACGAGCAAATCGTCCAGATTTCCATATGCACCAAGCGAGCTCTGGGTGTTAAGCGGGACATTGCTTTGCCTGATTGCGATATCAGGAAACAACACCCGAAAATAGAGAGATATTCAATCGATAGTTATCCCAACGGGTTCGCTACCCTTTACGGTGACATAAACCGATACGGCATCCATAAAGCTGATGAAAAACGACGAATGTATTATTTGTAATACTAAAACAATGCCTTATTTTAATAAGGAACGATACAACATTCCCAATGCGGAAGAACTCACCCGCGAACTGGTTCCGGTAGAATTTCACCGCTGTCCTTGCTGTGGATTTGTAATTTCAAAAACCCATCAAAACCTGACCGCAGCGCAATGGGGAGAAATAAACAGCGATTTTCATCATGATAATGAAAATAACGATCGTAAAAACCTGGGTTTTAATCAACCCCCATTTGTCGAGCAGGCATTTATGATTGAGCTGCTGGCGCGAAATAATCTTATTGATGATAGCGCCATTCTCGATTATGCCTCTGGTTATGGCAGACTCAGCCATATACTAAAAAATATTATGGTCGTGAAATTAAATGTTACGACAAATACATTAAAAGCCTAGAACAACACTATATTGATGACCTCAAAGCGGGATCGTGGTCGCTGGTAATCAACTCCGCTATGTTTGAACATATACTTACCCGCAGAGATCTGGATGCCGTTAACGAACTTATTGCTCACAGCGGCGCGCTTTTCGTTCACACGGTGATAGTTGAAGAGGTTCCGCAGGATCCCAATTGGTTTTATCTCGACATTCCCGTACACACTGCCGTGCATACGAATAAAAGCATGAGTTTACTTATGGAGCAATGGGGATTCAACTCATCAATCTATAGCCCGAAAAGCAAATCATGGGTGCTATTACGTCAGAATTATGAAGACATCAAACCTATTGTAGAGAGCATTAACCGTGAACTACAAACATCCTGGCTTTGGGGTAAGCAGGGGTTTATGGATTACTGGAAAACGTGCTAAACCGCGGTGATAAAAATCTTCACGATCGGCCATGCGCTTAATTAGGGCATTGAAGAAATAAACGATGGGAAATACAGACGTTTATTAAATAAGTCTGCGCAGATAATAACTGGCATATTGGCTGGCGAAAATCATTTATCTATGCAAGATAGGGAAAATTACACCAGTAACTCACTGAGCATATTGAAAAGCACCTCTGAAAGAATATAACCTAAACCCCACTTATCTACATTCCCGCCTTATTTTTTAATAAAGCGGGAATTATTATAGCAGCGACTATTTTGACTCTCTGTCACTGGTAATCATATTTCATCAAAATACTTTCTTTTGCGGAGTTTGCGGGTCAGTATCGTATTCCGCACAGGTTTGATAACCTGAATTTACTACGTGGCCGGTATCATCCAGCGCGACAAAATAGGTCTCAATTTTCTGGCCACGCTGCCCCAGAATATAGGTCTGGCAGGTACCACGCGCATGAACCATCGATACTTTAGAGGAAGGTTGACCGGCAATCTGGCGCACTTGCTCACGCGTCATACCTTTTTTCACATCTTTCACTACAGGCTGGGTAAATTGATCTTTGGTACGATCATATGCGGTACATCCTGCCAGCATAGTCAGTACTGCCGCTGTAGCCATCACTCCTGCGAACTTATTCATTTTTTATCCTCATGTTATCTCAGCGATCGCTTATAGCCTGGAATATAATTCAGGTTTTTTCAAGCTGTTAACAACGCTTATATGCTGATATCCGCTGCCAGTATTCAGTATATAGGGTATATATTTGGCGATAGTTCCGCTAAAAATCCCGGGCGTGGAGCAGAAAAATAAAAATCAGCGAACGGTGTTATTTCTATTTTCATTACCCACAGACACAGGGTGCAACTTGTTGTTTTCCGCAGCCCAGGGTACTTTAAAACCCATTGTTATCCGCCCATTGCGGGCACCCGAATCATATGGAGACACGCATGTCCCTTCAGCGCGAAATAATTCAGGCATTAGGCGTACAGCCGGTTATCAACGCTCAGCAAGAGATTCGCCGCAGCGTCGATTTTTTAAAGCAATATTTACAGCGCTATCCATTCTTAAAAACGCTGGTATTAGGCATTAGCGGAGGCCAGGACTCCACGCTTGCGGGGAAATTATGCCAACAGGCCATCGCGGAGCTGCGTACAGAAACCGGCAATGCCGACTATCAGTTTATTGCCGTGCGCCTGCCGTTTGGCGTGCAGGCGGATGAGCAAGACTGCCAGGACGCCATCGCCTTCATTCAACCCGACCGCGTGCTCAGCGTTAATATTAAACCCGCGGTGCTGGCCAGCGAAGAGTCGCTGCGCGAAGCTGGTGTAATAATGAGTGATTTCGTGCGCGGCAATGAAAAAGCGCGTGAACGAATGAAGGTCCAGTACAGCATTGCCGGCATGACGCATGGCGTTGTGGTTGGCACCGATCACGCCGCCGAGGCGCTTACCGGTTTCTTCACTAAATATGGCGACGGTGGCACGGACATCAACCCGCTGTATCGTTTAAATAAGCGTCAGGGGAAACAATTACTGGAGCAGCTCGGATGCCCGGAGCATCTCTACAATAAGGCACCTACGGCAGACCTGGAAGACGATCGCCCCGCCCTTCCTGACGAAGCGGCGCTTGGCGTCAGCTATACGGCGATAGATGATTATCTGGAAGGTAAATCTCTGGACGCAGCGACCAGCGGCGTCATTGAAAACTGGTATCGGAAAACAGAACATAAGCGCCGCCCTCCCATTACCGTTTTTGATGACTTCTGGAAAGTCTGACCGTGGCACCCTTTGGTAAACGGTAATGAATACAGCCGCATCCGCGCGCGCCACGCTGACGGGCATTATCGCCATATTACTCTGGAGCACATCGGTCGGCCTGCTGCGCAGCCTCGCTGAGCACTTCGGTCCACTACTCAGCGCCGCATTAGTGTATAGTACCAGCGCCCTCTTTCTTTGCTTGAGCCGCGGCCTGTCGAGGCTGCGTGCATTCTCCCGCCGCTACCTTATTATCGGCGGCGCGCTGTTTATTAGCTACGAAACCGCACTGGCATTAGCAATAGGCCTGGCTCATAGCCGATCTCAGTCGCTAGAACTTGGCATGATTAATTATCTTTGGCCAAGTCTGACGGTAGTAATGGCGCTCTGGATTAACGCCCAGCGCTATTCATGGTTGCTTTGGCCCGGGTTATTACTGGCGCTGGCTGGGGTTCTGCGCGTACTGGGCGGCGACAACGGATTTTCTTTATCCGGTCTGTGGCAAAACGTGCAGGATAACCCTGTCGCCTATCTTTTGGCGCTCTGTGCCGCCATAGTTTGGGCCCTCTACTGTAATTTGACCCGCCGCTGGGCCAAAGGGCAAAACGCCGTCTCGCTCTTTTTCTGTCTGACCGCGCTTACACTGTGGTGCGCAGTGCTTTGGCAAGCGCCAAACATTCCGCACCCGGCTTTTACCTTCACCTCTACCTTACAGTTACTGTTTATGGGGCTATCAACCGCTCTGGCCTACTCCGCCTGGAATCATGGCATCCAGCAAGGCAATATGACGCTTCTGGCCACCGCCTCTTACTTTACTCCGGTGCTGTCTGCACTGGCCTCCAGCTTATGGTTACAATTAACGCCCGGCTTTGCCTTCTGGCAAGGCGTGTGCCTGGTTGTCGCAGGCTCGCTGCTCTGCTGGAGGGGTACGCAAATGCGCTAACCGGGCTAACCTTTCTCATGAAATGGTAGTTTGGGCAGTTTGGGCAGTTTGGGCAGTTTGGGCAGTTTGGGCAGTTTGGGCAGTTTGGGCA
>CALYPF010000091.1 GCA_945271245.1 uncultured Enterobacteriaceae bacterium
GACCGTTGGTGGTGACGGTAAGTGGATCACTTTTTACCCGTTGTTGACACCAGGCGTATTCCGCCGGGCCCATACTGGTAACGTTGGGGCGGTCTTCTGTATTAGTGCCATTCACCTTTATGGGATTTCCTTTGGTGTCGGTAATTTTGATGCCCAGTCTGTCGAGGTTCCCATTGGCATCTTTAGCGCGAATATAGCTAGCGTCAGAGGAGGGGGTGTTAGTGGTCATCGAGGCTTTGACGGAATAAGCGCCGTAGTCGCTCTGGCAGGTAATCTGGAAGTCCAGCGGGCGGGTGACGCCCGCTTTCAATAACGATGGGGTTACTTCATTGAAATCAACGGTCTGCGTGCCACTCATCGTACAGGCCGGCGTACTGACAACTTTGATCTCTCCGATGGCTAACTTCATCACATAGTTTGCAGGGTTGGCCGCAATAATAAAGTAATAGCCAAGCTCGCCGGCGGGTAACACCGTATCGCCCGCCGGGTTAGTTAAATTAATCCGCTTCCCGGTTTTATAAAATTCGATGCGAAAGAAGGGGCCGGGATTAAAATCCGAGGTACCGATGGGTTTGCCATCGTTAAAATGAATAGTGGTGTTTGAAGGGAAATCGCCAAAGTCTGTCATTGAGCCATTACTAAACAATAGTTTCACCCCTAACCCTGAAATATTGGTGGGATATATTTTGGTCGAGGTATTCTGAGGGCCGAGGTTCATGGGGCGTTTGCCGATTGGCGTCCCTTCCTGGCAGTTATCGTAACCAATGACCGCGCTTAACGCGTTACTGTCGTAGGTTGCTCCGGCAATAGGCGTTGAGGTATCGACCGGCGCGTCGGCCGCCAGATGAATCACCTGCGCGGGGATATTCAGTGTAGTGGGCGTGCCGCGGGCAAGCGTACACACCGCGGACGCGCCGGGGGACAATAAAAAGCCAGAAACGGCCAGTAATAGCGTGAGTATCCTTAACATAGGTTTTATTCCTTTTCCTGGTTCAGCATTGCAATAATTTCTGGGGGATACATTTTGATGAGGTCGGCAAAATTTTTGCCGATGCTCTCTTCGGCATACTTCAGCATCAGCGTTAGCGGACTGCTGGGTTCAGTCATGGCAAACCAACTGCGGATTTCCTGCAGGCGGTGTAGCGCCTCGGCGCGGTTGCCAATGCCGCGCTGGGGTGCGAGGGCCGCAGCGGGCGCAGCGGCAACGCCGCAGGATGGCGCTTCCATTACGCTCTCCTGAGGGATTGCCGGATCGTTCGGCGCGCCGGCCGCCGCCTGAGCCTGAGTTTCCGGTTCGCCGGGCAGTGCGGAGGACGCGTTGCCCGCTGACGGCGAAACATCGCCAAATTCGCTGGAAAACAGGCGCAGCAAACTATCCAGCACGCTGAGTTCCGGGGCTTCGTGCGCCAGGGCATCATTCAGCGCGGCTTTGATTTCCAGTAGATGGCCGCGCGCCAGCGTCAGTACGCCTATCTCTTCTCGTGCGTTGATGTGCCATTCGTGGATGAGCGCGGCAACCGTGGTTTCGGAAAGGGCGCCTTCTTCACGCGGCACTACGTGCGCCTTTTCAAACTCTTTGAGCGTGATTTGCAGGCCGGAGGCCCGCGGCAGAGGCTGGTTGCGTATATCCGCCAGCAGCCCGTGCGTGTCTTCCAGCTCCGCGAAGGCGTTCGCGCGCAGCATTGGCGCAAACTCACCTTCATCCAGAAGCTGGGGATGTAACTCGTCCGGCCATCGGTGCAGCAGAACATTCAGCGCTTCAAGCCCTTCACTGAGCGCCGGAAGGCCGATTTTCCGCAGCCGACAGCGCATTAGTACAATAATTAACCGCACATCTTTGCTTTTTTGCAGCAGCGCCTGACATTCACGCTCGGTTTCCGCCCAGTTAACGGGTTCGGCGGCTTCGACAAAACTGCCGTACTCTACGTCCAGCCTGGGCTGCAGTTTGGACTGCAGCATGATAAAGCCCGGGTCATAATCCAGACTCTCGCCGCACGGGGCGTCGTCAGCAATCGGGTCCAGCGTGGACCGGTAATAGTCAGAGCAGCTAAGGCCGTGTATTTCACTCATAAATTGACTTGCCATTCTCGTTATTATGTTAGGTGTCTGTACCGGGCTAGGCCTCAGTACTGATACGTCTCTGGTTCAAAGCTCATCCCGAATACCGGCGTGTCGTTCGCTTCACGCTCCAGCCATGAGGCGTACCCCAACTGGTGCGAGCCGTCTAACGAGGCGTGGGGAACCTGATCGGCGGCCAGTACCAACTGAACGTCCCAGGCGTATTCAAAGCCGATAAAATTGCGCACCCATTCACGCACCACCGGCATATCTTTGCCCCACGGGCTAAAGCGGGTGTATTGCGTGAGAGTGAGCGGCCCCATGACCAATTTGAATTTGTGCTGGCGATCCAGCACGGTATTACCGAGGATTGCGCCGTCGCCCAGCAGCGCGGCGTAGTTATCATCTCCCAGCGCGGTTTGGTCTTTGCCTTCCAGATAAATCCACTGCAGCTCGAACTCTTCCATGCGCACCGGCACCTGAAAGTAATATTGCATCGAGCCGAGCAGCCCGTCCGGATTACGCGCCTCGCGGATCAGGTGGGCAGAAGATGCCAGGCGCGCGTGGATGGGCAGCGGCTCAGAGGACAATTCGGCAGGGTCCAGCCCCACCAGACTGCCGACGTAAAATGAAAAACGTTCGTCATCTTTCCTATCGAGCGAGGCGGTATCCTGCGATAAGAACCAGGCCCGGTAGAGCAACGACAGCGCCCGGTGGTGGAAAATATCGGCGAAATCGATAAGCGTTTTATCGTGCTGCTCGTAGCGCGAATACGCCAGTTCTGACAGGTGCAGCGGCATGGCGCCCTGCGCGCCCCAAATACCCAAGCCAAAAAGCTGCAGTTTTACTTTGTCGTCCTGCCAGCCGATGCGTGCGACCTCGCGCGGAGAGAACGTCATGCTGGCTACTTGCCCCAGACGAAAGCGCTCCTGAGCGGGCAGCGTGGCTTTGCCCGGCGCCGGCAGCTGCGGCGTGCGGGCGGCAATGGCGCGCATCGTACTGATAAAACCGGCCTCCCAGGGGGTATCGGGATCGAACCAGTTATCAATTTCCAGCGGGGCGGCGTGCGGTGCGTCATGCTGAATCATAGTGCGCCTCGCCGCCCGGGCCGGGCTTCCCAGCGGGCGATGCGCCCGCGCTGCATAGAGTGCAGTTCAGTTTCCGTGAAGATATTGATGGCCGCATGGCGAGAGAGATAATTTTCCATAATTAGTCCAAACAGATACGGGCTGATCCCGGAAAATCCTTCTTCATCGACGGTCAGGCTACAGCGCACACCGCGCCCGTAAACCAGCAGGCCTTCGTTAGACAGGCGGCGTACTACCGGCTCAGTTTTACAGCCCACCAGACTGTTAATTTGCGCCACGGATTCCAGGTCGGCAGAGGTGGTAAACAGGCGCAGCATATTACGCAGCGATTCGCCGCCCTGAGAATGCTCCATATCCGACAGCGGCAAATAGTTGAAGCTAAGCTGGCGGATGAGACGCCACGTAGACTCCCCAATCGCAAACGGCGGGCGCGGCGCACTGGGTGTGCTAACGAAACAGGCGCCGGTAATTGGGACTGAATCCGTCATTGTGAGATTGAAACTGCCGGTACTGGTCAGTAAACGCGGCAGATCGCGGTTAGTGACCATGGCGTCCACCAGCAGGTAGCGAATATGTTCGCCGTAGGGCGCTTCCTGTTGATCGACCAAAGAGATAAAAATTTCAGTGCCGTTGTACGGGGTTCGGGTGTCATATTTACGCCGCGATCCTTCGTTATTACGCACCTCTCGCTGTACGGAAAAATAGCGGCCAAAATTCCCGGAGTCGCTGTGCCGGGTTTGATAAAGCGGGTTAAACACCACTTCTTCGCTGGTTTCTGCCTGCAGCCCCAATACTTTATTGACCGAAAATACTTCATAGTCCAGAGGGCGGCTGCGATCGGGAACAATATGAAAACTGTTTAGCGCGCGGTTCACTTCAATTCTGTCCACTCTTTTAGGGAATAGATTGATAACCGGCGTACAGAAAAGGAGAAACCGTGAGGCGTCCAAATGAGGAATCAAATCCTGGGGAAGTTTATCCAGTAGAATAATAATCTCTACTTCATCAGAATCATTTCCCGCGAGTGCGTCTGCCAACTGAGTGAGCGTGAAAAAATAAAACCGCTCTCTACAGCAAATATATTCCTGAATTAATGTGTTGCCGTGGAACATATTCCACTGTAGCGGTAAAAGACTTTGGTCAGGATCCAGACCTTCAAACTTAAGTGGGTGTTTACTTACCACATGATATTTTGAATTACTCTCACCGCCGGAGCGGATTACCATTGCAACGTGGCTGCCGTGTAATAATTCAAACGTATGTGAAACAACGCGTTCGTCACCCTGAATATAAAAGGGAAGTTCATTTAATCCTTTTAATGCGGAAAAAATAACGCCTTCAACCTGTAACTTCAGTTTAATTCTTAAAGCGCCCTTCAGGCGGCGATGGTGAATGCGATAATCCTCAAGGTTGGGAATATCTGGCGGTACTGAAGTTAACCGTGCTTCTACTATCTCCAGAGGCCATAGTGTAACTTCCTGATTATTACGAAACTCACAGCGGGTCATTTCGCCGGGTAATATCTTGCTATAGAACGCGCTATTCTTAGGTATTTTATAACCTTGAATTAAATCACCTTCACTTAGATTGGGTTTGAGCTGGACAACTCCCATTGATGGGGTGGGAGAATTATAATTCGGATAAACAATATCCAGTAATCGCTGTGTAAATTTCAGAAATTCAGCATCAAGTTTTATCTGCGTTCTGGCAGATAAGAAACAAAAGGCCTCAATTAAACGTTCAACATAAGGATCGGCAATTTCAATACCGTGCATCCCTAATCGACCGGCGATTTTAGGATGACGTTCGGCAAAGTCGCGTGCCATTTCCCGGATGAAGGTTAGTTCCCGATTATAGTAGTCAAGAAAGTTATGTTCCACTTGCAGCCCTGTTAGTTATATTCGAGATAAGAACCGTTTCTCTCAGGAGGCGTCAGTCTGATATCAGGAATATTGCTCAATAATTCCGTCTTGAGCTGGCTCCTCTCCCTTTGTAATGCGATTCTAAAAGTAAAAATGAAATTTACGATGTATGCATGAAATACATTTGCGAATTTAGGAATGCGTTTCGAGCAGTAATCTTAAAACAGGTGGCTAACGTTTATGGCTATTTTTATTTTTATTTTAGTTAATTACTATTCTTAGCAATCACACGTTATCAAACGTCTTCCTCATAGTCAGGATGACTAAGCTTCATTAGTGAAGTGAATAAAAATAAAAATTTTAATTAAATTAGGGCGAATTCTACCGTGGCGATAACGAGAAAGAACCTATTTGGCAAACTGAATACTACGTTATTCAAAAACATTGAAAGTGCGACTACGCTTTGTAAATTACGCGGCAACCCATACGTTGAATTGGTGCATTGGCTGAATCAGCTTTACCAGCAGGATAATACGGATTTACGTCATATTATTCGTCATTTTGAAGTAGACGCTGGGGCACTTGAGCGTGATTTCGCTCAGGCTTTGACGCGCCTGCCAACCGGTGCCAGTTCAATTTCTGATTTCTCTTACCATATTGAACTGGCCATTGAACGCGCCTGGGTGTTTGCAAGCCTTGAGTGCCACAATAATTGTATCCGCAGCGGGCATTTGCTGATGGCGCTGCTGACTACAATGGAACTGCGCCGCACGCTGTTCGGCCTGTCTTCCGCGTTTGAGAAAATTTCGCTGGAGCAGCTAAGTAAAGATTTCGGCTATATCATTCGCGAATCCGTCGAACAGGATGAGCTTGCCAGCGATGCGTCGGTATTGGGTGACGCGGGTATTCCCGGCGAAGCCAGTAACGCGATTGGCAGCGCGCAGAGCGGCGGCCTGTCGCAATACTCTACCGATCTCACCGCGCTGGCGCGGGAAGGCAAAATCGACCCGGTACTGGGGCGCGATAAAGAAATCAATACGATGGTGGATATTCTGCTGCGCCGTCGTCAAAACAACCCCTTATTAACCGGTGAAGCCGGCGTGGGTAAGACCGCGGTGGTGGAAGGGCTGGCGCTGGCCATTGCCGCAGGCGAAGTGCCGCCGTCGCTGGCAAACGTTCGTCTTTTATCGCTGGATGTGGTCGCGTTATCGGCCGGCGCCAGTATGAAAGGCGAATTTGAAGCGCGCCTCAAGGCGGTTCTTGAGGAGGCGGTTAACTCAGCCGACCCGGTAATTCTATTTATCGACGAAGTACATACGCTGGTGGGTGCCGGTGGCAATGCCGGTACCGGCGACGCGGCTAACTTGATGAAGCCGATGCTGGCGCGCGGGCAACTGCGTACGATAGGTGCCACCACCTGGAGTGAATTCAAACGGCATATTGAAAAAGACCCTGCGTTGACGCGTCGTTTCCAGGTATTGCAGGTGGAAGAACCCTCAGAAGATTTGGCGACGGCGATGCTGCGCGGCCTGCTGCCGGTGCTTGAGAAGCATCACGGCGTCTGGATTATGGATGAAGCGCTGCGCGCTGCGGTGCGGCTTTCTCACCGCTATATTCCGGCGCGCCAGTTACCCGATAAAGCCATTAGCCTGCTGGATACGGCCTGTGCCCGGGTTGCCGTAGCTCAGCACGCGCCTCCGACCGAGCTTCAGTTACTGAAATTCCGCACTCAGTCTGCGCAGACGGAGCTTTCGCTGCTGGAAAAAGCGATGAATTTCGGCAAAGAGGACGGTAAACGCGCGGAAGAGATCCAGTCAACTATCAAGAACAATGCTAAAGAAGCCGAACAGCTGGATAAACGCTGGTCGCAGGAGTGTGAGCTGGTGGCGAGCATTGCCGAGACGCGCCAGCAGCTTCTGGCCGCGACCTCGGAAAGTGCAGTAGAAGAGACGGCGGAGCAGGTGCGCCCGCTGCAGGATCGCCTAAATTCGCTGGAACAGCAACTGCGCGAAATACGTCATGAGCAGCCGCTGGTGCAGGCGGAAGTCAACGCCGGCGTTGTGGCATCGATCGTGGCGAACTGGACCGGTATTCCGGTTGGGCAGGTATTGAAAGACGATATCAGCGCCGTCATGGATCTGCCGCAGCGGCTGGCGGAGCGCGTTATCGGTCAGCCTTATGCTCTGAACAGTTTGAGTCAAAGCATTCAGACCGCGCGCGCCGGGCTGGCGGACCCGCAGAAGCCGTTTGGGGTGTTTATGCTGGTGGGACCATCCGGCGTAGGGGAAACGGAAACTGCGCTGGCCATTGCCAGCCAGCTGTACGGCGGCGAGCAGAACCTGATAACTATCAATATGAGCGAGTATCAGGAAGCGCATACCGTTTCCTCGCTGAAAGGCTCACCGCCGGGCTATGTAGGCTATGGCGAAGGTGGGGTGCTGACCGAGGCCGTGCGCCGTAAGCCCTATAGCGTGGTACTGCTGGATGAAGTTGAAAAAGCGCACTCGGACGTACACGAACTGTTCTTCCAGGTATTTGACAAAGGCAGTATGGAAGATGGGGAAGGGCGCCAGATTGATTTCCGCAATACGGTGATTTTGCTCACCAGTAATGTGGGCAGCGATATTTTAAGCAGCGCCTGCGCCGATCCGGAAACCACCCCCGACGCAGAAAGGCTACAGGCGCTGTTGCAGCCAGAACTGTTGAAGGTATTCCCGGCGGCGTTTTTAGGGCGCGTAAGCGTGATTCCTTATTTACCGCTGGAACACGGATCGCTGCAGCATATCGTCAGGATCCATATGAATCGTATCGCGCAGCGGGCGAAAGAGCACCACGAAATAACGCTCACATATAGCGATGAATTAGTACAACACGTTGTAGATAGCTGCACGGTAGCGGAAACCGGCGCCAGAATGCTTATTCGGTTTATTGAAAAGAATATCTTACCGAGGATTGGTAGCGCTGTTTTAAATATGGATAGTGCAGCGATTGATAACAAGACAATGCGCGTAACGTTCATGGAAGAAAAAGGGATAGAGATTGTTGTGGAGTAATAGGGAGGGTTTATTGAAGAAATAAATTACAAGGAATTAGGGAAATACGTAATCGATACATCACTCGTTATTTTGAATTAAACAGGACTATAGGGAATATTATTTATGCGTAATTTTAAACTGGCTTTATGCGCTCTGGCACTGACTGCAACTTCTGCTTCCGCACTGGCGGCAGGCGAAGTTACTCAGGGTACCGTAACCTTTAACGGTGAATTGGTAGCTGATACCTGCTCAATCGTTGATGAGTCTGTAAATCGCATCGTTACCTTGCCGAAAGTGTCTACTCAGACGCTGGCAAAAGCGGGTGATGCAGCGGGTTCTAAAGGATTCGATCTGAACGTCGAAAAATGCCCGTCTACGGTGACTCAGGTTGCTGCGCACTTTGAAGCGATTGGCAGCAGCGGCGTGGATAGCGCAACGGGTAACCTGACGAATACAGATGCTAGCGGCGCAAAAGAAGTTGAAGTACGTCTGTACAACTCTGACGAAAAACAGTTGAAGCTGGGTGAGTCAGGTAATCCGTTCCCGGTTGATGCTGATGGTAAAGCAACCCTGCGTTACTACGGTGGTTACTATGCAACGGGTGCAACCACTGCCGGTAAAGTTAATGCTAAAGCGCAGTACACCCTGGTTTACCCGTAATTTACCCTTCTTATTAATAAGATGGATAGGGGCGGTATTGCGCCGCCCCGCATTAAGGAAGTATTCCCTGACGATGACAGGACGGAATTAACGGGTGCGGGATATGGCAATAAAATATCAAAGTGTAATCGGTTTGACATTAAAGAAGGCAGCGTTATTGCTGGTATTAACTTCCCAGATAGCCGCTGCTAGTGTAACCATTTCAGGAACGCGTATTATTTTCCCTGGTGGGGAGCGGGAAAGAACTGTACGAACTACCAATAAAGGGACAATGCCTGCATTGGTACAGGTCTGGATTGATGATGGGCAAAAGAACCAGGATATTAATGCGGCAAAAGTACCGTTTACCGCCACGCCGCCGGTTTATCGCGTAGAACCGGGTAAAGGGCAAAGCCTGCGTCTTATTTATAATGGCATGACGCTGCCACAGGATAGAGAATCGGTGTTCTGGTTTAATTTACTGGAGATCCCGCCGGTCGATGAAAAAGTAAAACAGGGCGATCATTTAGAGCTGGCATTCAGAACGCGCATTAAATTATTTTATCGGCCAAAGAGTTTAATCACCAGTAGCAGCGCAGACAACGCGGATAAATTACGTTGGGAAACGGTGGGCAACGGAATTAAAGTGACAAACCCTACGCCCTATTACTTTTCTTTTGATTCAGCTGAAGTAAATTTTGCAGGAAATAAACTGCCTTTAAAAGTAGATATGGTTCCGCCGTTCGGTAATATGGAATTCACGCTGGCTAATAAGGGTTCTATTCCAGGTGGGATTAAAGATATCCGTCTCGGTCTTATTAACGATTATGGAACGGTTAATAATATCTATTTGATTTCTTCTGGTGGTAAAGGGTTGGCGATAAAAAAATAATTATGTAGCAAAGAACAGGGACATATTCCAACGTGAGCCGCTAGTTTATGTATGGCCACAGGGTTTTGAATAGGGAGTCAGGGAAGTGAAACCTTCAGAACTATACAGATGTCGGCATTTTATAAACCGCGAAACATTATTGTCGCATGCGATACGGCATATTTTAATCGCATCTGTCGGTGCCGGATTCCCCGTACTGGCATTAAGTAGCGGAATACGGCCAGAGCCTGTCGCAGAGCCTGCGTCACCGCCGGAAACGGTCAGGTTTAACAGCGCCTTTATTCACGGTGCCAGCGTAGATGTCTCTCACTACCAGCAGGGGAACCCTAATCCGGCCGGTGAGTTTGTAGTGCAGGTACTGGTGAATGGCCTTAATCGGGGGCAGCACAAAGTGCTGTTTGTTCCGGTAAAAAATAGCGTCAGCGCCCAGCCGTGTTTTACCCCGGAAGAGCTTGACGGCTACGGCATCAAAATCATGAACGCACCTGAGAGGTCAGGCAAAGGTGCGGCAAAGCAGTGCGCCAGGCTGGAGCAGTGGGTCACCGGGAGTGCGGCACATTATAACGCCGGCGATTTTCAATTGAATTTGGTGGTGCCGCAGGCATGGACGGTGGAGTATCCGCGCGGTTATACCGACCCTAATACCTGGGAGGCGGGGACCACGGTAGGGCTGCTCGACTATAACAGCAACTTTTATACTCGCCAAAATACCCGCGATTTTCGCAGCGACGGCGGGCACGATATTAGCGGCAATGTGGGGTTGATGGCCGGGTTAAACTTCTACGGCTGGCGCCTGCGCAAACGTATTAATACAAGCTGGGATAGCCGTTCGTCTACGCATACGCAAAATCTATTTACGTATCTTCAGCGAGACGTTCCTGTATTGAAAAGCCAGCTAACGCTGGGTGATAGCACCACCAGCGGCGATCTGTTTGATAGCCTAACGGTACGCGGGATCCAGCTACAGTCCGACGATCGTATGCTGCCGGAAGGGCTGCGGTATTACACGCCGGTTCTGCGAGGGATTGCGGAAAGTAATGCTCGGGTTCGCGTTACCCAGCGCGGGCAAACGGTTTATGAAACTACCGTTCCGCCGGGGCCGTTTGCCTTAAGCGACGTTGGGGCCATGGGGTATGGCGGTGATTTGCAGATGACTATCATCGAAGCCGATGGTCGACAGCGCACCCAGGTGATTCCGTTTTCCGCTCCGCCCATGCTGTTACATGAAGGCGTTTCGCGCTTTGGCGTAACGGTCGGGCAGTTGCAGGACGATACCTTAAAGACACATCCGGGAATGGCGCAGGGGTTTTATCAGTACGGACTAGGCAGTTTGTACACCCTGTATGGCGGAGGGCAAATTTCCGATAACTACGGCGCCGTGGGTTTTGGTCACGCATTCAATACCCCGCTCGGCGGGGTGTCAATGGATATCACGCGTGCGCGCAGTGAGTTAAAAGACGGAAGAAGCTCGACGGGCAATAGCTTTAACATTGGTTTTAGTAAGTTCCTGGATTCCACGTCAACGGATATCACGCTGGCCGCCTATCGCTACTCGTCTAAGGGATTTTATAGCCTGCGGGATGCGATAGCGGAGCGCTCCGGAGCGCGAGACGACCATTATATGGTGGATTACCGAACCCGAGAGCGTTTTACCGTCAACGTCGGTCAGCCGCTGTGGAACGGGGCGCGGATTAACGTTTCCGGTAATTTTTATAGCTACTGGGATGAGCGCGGTTCATCGAAGCAATACATGGTGTCTTATAACAAATCGGAGCGTTATTTTTCGTGGGCGATATCGGCTTCGCGCGCATTCGATAGCGACGGGCGGGATATTAATAGCGTGATGCTGTCATTCAGCGTGCCGCTGGGCCAGGCCAGTATCGTTGACAGGCCGCTGTTTAATACGCTGTATACCACCGCCATGCATGACAACGACGGTGGAACCAGCGCGCAGGTTAACGCCATCGGCAGCCAGGGCGACCAGAGCGAACTGTCTTACGGTGTTGGGACGACGGTGAGTAAAAGCCGGAACGATAATACCCAGGGCGAATTCAACGGCAATATGAACTACAACTCCCCGTGGGGGCAGTTTGGTTCCACCGCCTCGCTCGGCAGCCGCTCGCGCCAGCTTTCGTTTACCGCTAACGGCAGCGTCATCGCACATAGCGGAGGGTTAACGCTGGGGCCACGGCTCGGAGATGCGCCTTTCGCATTGATCCACGCGGAGGGAGCAAAAGGCGCGCGTATGCTGAACGGATATGGTTCGCGTATCGACGGCAATGGTTATGCGGTGATGCCGTCGCTAACCCCTTATCGTGAAAATACGATAGCGATTAATACTGAAGGCCTGCCGGATACGGTAGATGTACTGGAAAGTGAAAGTACGGTTATTCCACGAATGGGCGCGGCCATTCCGGTAACCATGAAAACGCTAATCGGTAAACCCGCTGTACTGATTATTCGCGATAAACAAGGTAATTATTTACCCATCGGTGCCAATATTATGGATATGCATAATACCAGTCAGGGGCTAATTTGGCAGGGCGGAATGGCCTATATTCGCGGATGGCATGCAGATAAAGACAGTTTATATGTTAAAGATGCTTCCGGTGCGCGTATATGTACGATTTATGCAGATAAGTCGATAGCCGATAAAATTGCTCGTTCATCTGGCGCAATTACACAGGTAGGTGTGGTATGCCATTAATTCAGAATAATAGACCTGTCAGCAAGCTTGTCTTTAATAGCGTATTTGTGGCTTTATTAGTAGGGCAATGTTTTTCCCAGGTGCATGCCTGTAGCAGCAGTGCGGATTGCGAAATAAAAGTTCTTTTTACTGGCGAATATACCGATGAAACCTGTAATGTTATTATCAATAATGCCAGTAACAATGAAACTATTACGCTGCCTAAAGTCTCAATAGCGACGCTCCAGACGAATGCCGCTGAGGCCGGAAGCCGCCCTTTTGATATTACGCTAAAAGATTGTCCCGCAAGCCGAAAAATTGCCGTTACTTTTAAAAGTAATGTTTCTCCGGCGGATACGACTACCGGTAATTTACTTAATGATACCGGTTCGGTTTTTAGTAATAACGTACAAATCAGATTGCGTAAAGAAGATAGTTCGCAAGTGGTTATTGATAATGATGCAACCGGACAAGAATATATTATTTCGTCTGCGGGTGATCCTTTAACCCACCGGTTCACTGCGAGTTATTACGCAAAGGGGAATTCTGCTGTGACGGCTGGAAAAGTCCATGCGGCGGCAGGGGTCGTGCTTGTTTATAAATAACAGGAGGAGCTGACGGGGACTGGCAGTAATTATTTAATATTTAGCTATCACGCGAACGACGATTTTATTTATAACGGTTATTAAAGAGTAATCATAATTATGAGCAAAAGTAATTCGCAGAAATTTATTGCACGCAATCGTGCGCCTCGCGTACAGATTGAATATGACGTCGAAATTTATGGCAGCGAAAAGAAAATAGAACTGCCGTTTGTGATGGGCGTTCTGGCCGATCTTTCCGGTAAACCGCTGGAACCGCTTCCTCCCGTTGCCGACAGGAAATTCCTGAGCATCGATATTGATAATTTTGATGAGCGCATGAAGGCCATGCAGCCGCGCGTTGCGTTTGCGGTACCCAATACGCTTACCGGCGAAGGTCAGCTGATGGTCGATATGACGTTTGAAAGCATGGATGATTTTTCGCCGGATGCTATCGCTCGCAAAGTCGATTCTTTATCGCAGCTTCTGGAAGCGCGCACCCAGCTAGCTAACCTCCAGACGTATATGGATGGTAAAGCCGGTGCGGAAGGGCTGGTAATGAAAGTGCTGAATGACAAGTCGCTGCTGAATACGCTGGCCGCTTCGCCGAAATCCAATTCGGCGGATAAAGAATCAGCGAACCAAAAGTGATTTAGAGAGAGATTATTATGGCAATTCAAGCAGAAAAAAATAAACAAGCCGCCACTCAGGTTGAAACACAAAGCGATTTTAATGCTTTATTAACGCGCGAATTTAAACCCAAATCGCAGCAGGCGAAAACCGCCGTTGAAATGGCGGTGAAGACGCTGGCAGAACAGGCGTTGGCAAGTTCTATTACCATGGCCGACGATGCGTATAAAAATATCGCCGCGTTCATCGCTGAAATAGATAATAAATTATCCGAGCAGATTAACCTTATTCTGCATCATCCGGAGTTTCAGGCGCTGGAAAGCGCGTGGCGCGGTTTGCATTATCTGGTGAATAACACCGAAACCGATGAAAAACTAAAACTGCGCTTTATGGACCTTTCGAAGGATGAACTGCGCCGGAATATGAGACGCTATAAAGGCGTGGCGTGGGATCAGAGTCCGCTGTTTAAGCAGATTTATGAAGAAGAATACGGTCAACTCGGGGGTGAGCCTTACGGTTGCCTGGTGGCGGATTACTTTTTTGACCACAGCGCGCCGGACGTGGACCTGCTGTCTTCCATCGGTAAAGTGGCCGCGTCTGCGCACATGCCGTTCATCACCGGCGCTGCGCCATCTGTGCTGCAGATGGAGTCATGGCAGGAGCTGGCCAACCCGCGCGATTTGACGAAAATCTTTACCCAGAACCTGGAATATGCGGCGTGGAACTCACTGCGCCAGTCTGAAGATTCCCGTTACATTGGTCTGGCGATGCCGCGCTTCCTGTCGCGTTTGCCGTATGGCATTCGCACCAATCCGGTGGATGACTTCAACTTTGAAGAGACCACGGACGGTGCCGATCACAGCAAATATGTATGGTCTAACGCCGCCTATGCGATGGCGGTGAATATTAACCGTTCTTTCAAACATTACGGCTGGTGCACCATGATCCGCGGCGTTGAAAGCGGCGGCGTGGTAGAAGATCTGCCTTGCCACACCTTCCCGACCGACGACGGTGGCATCGATATGAAATGTCCGACGGAAATTGCGATTTCTGACCGTCGCGAAGCGGAGCTGGCTAAAAACGGTTTCATCCCGCTGGTGCATCGTAAAAATACCGACTATGCGGCATTCATTGGCGCGCAGTCGCTGCAAAAACCGGCGGAATATTACGATCCGGACGCTACCGCGAACGCGAATCTGTCCGCGCGCCTGCCGTATCTATTCGCCTGTTCCCGCTTTGCGCATTACCTGAAATGCATCGTGCGCGACAAAATCGGCTCTTTTAAAGAGCGTGAAGATATGCAGCGCTGGCTGAATAACTGGGTGATGAACTATGTCGATGGCGATCCGGCTAACTCTTCACAGGAAACCAAGGCTCGCCGCCCGCTGGCTGCCGCTGAAGTTGTCGTTGAAGACGTGGAAGGTAACCCGGGTTATTACCAGGCGAAATTCTTCCTGCGCCCGCATTTCCAGTTAGAAGGTCTCACCGTATCACTGCGTATGGTGGCTAAACTGCCTTCACTTAAAGATGTTGCCTAATTAGGCATGAATTAAGAAGTTAGTCATGAAGACTTTCTTCTTTTTAACCGCGGTGAAGTTAATAGGTTTTAACTTACCGCAAAATCAGGGGCGGTTTTTATTTATTACTAATAAAAACGTTATCTGTATTTGGTCGTTACACGGTGTGTAACTTTATAAATAAGAGCTGAAGAAGGAAATTATTATGGCTCAAGATATGTTTATTAAAATTGACGGCATCGAAGGTGAGTCTCTGGATGCTACTCATAAGAATGAAATTGAAGTGCTGTCATGGCATTGGGCAAGCATTCAGCATTCTAATATGCACAGCGGTTCAGGCGGTGGTTCTGGTAAGGCGACCGTAGAAGACTTTTGTTTTGAACACTATGTAGACAAAGCCAGCACCAACCTGCTGAGCTACTGTCTGTCTGGTAAGCACATCAAAGATGTCCAGTTTGTGGTACGTAAAGCCGGCGGCGATCCGCTGGAATATCTGACCATCAAATTTACCGACGTCATTATTACTCGCGTAGAAACTGCGGGTTCTGCTGAGGATGAAACTCGTCCGCGCGAGCGCGTCACCTTCGCCTTCACGAAATTGACTCAGGATTACGTGATGCAGAACGCAGAAGGCGCTAAATCTGGCGTTATTTCTACCAGCTACGACGTTAAAGCTAACCTGCGCAGCTAATTTTGTTGCCTGGAAGCAAATAAAGGTTTGCCGCTTCGGCGGCAGACCTTTTCTGGACAGATTTTAGAGGTGCGCCAGATAGCCTTAAATATAACAAGCCGATTGACTGGCAAAATGATATTCAAAAAATAACGATAGCTTTGGTGGAAATATGTTTTGCACAGCAGAAATAAAAAAATATATAACCCGCATATCTCAAATAATATTGAGTATTGCTTTAATTATTTTTGTTGCTTCATGCTCAGGCAGTCGATCGTCTGATGCGCGCAAAGGAGAAGTAAAGTTAACGTTAATTGCCGATAAAGATATCAATCCTAATGAGCGTGGTCAGCCAGCGCCTCTGAATCTATTTGTGTACAACGTAAAAGTTGCCGATGTTTTTAATAATGGTGACTTCTTCGAAATAACCGAAGGCAATAATAAACAAATACAAGACGCGTCCTCGAAAGTCTATGAGGCTATTTTACAGCCCGGAGAGTCGCGCACTATTAAGGTTAAACCGGACAGTGACACTAAGGCGCTGGGCTTCGTCGGTGCTTATCGTGATATTCAGAATTCAGCATGGGTAATTACGTGGGATTTACCCGAGAGGAAAAAAGTATCGTGGTGGAAGCGAATTTTTAACGACGATCCAATTGCGTTGAATGTTCATTTTCAAAAAGCAGCAATTACAATTAAGAAAATGGGTTAAACCATGAGAACGAATAAAGTCGTGTGGAGTGAAGGGCTGTTCCTGCGCCCGCAGCTTTTTCAACAGCAAGAACGTTATTTTGAATACTATGCCCATAAGCGCGCATCAACGCTGAGCCCGTTTTTCTGGGGATTTTCTCAGTATGAAATCGATCGCGAAGCCCTTTCTTATGGCAAGTTGGTGCTGCGCACCGCTCGCGGCGTCTTGCCTGACGGCACGCCGTTTGATATCCCCGATCACGCTGATTTGCCTGAACCGCTGACTATCCTGCCCGAACATCTGGGAAAAATTATTTATCTGGCGGTCCCGCTGCGCCTGGATAACAGCGATGAAACGATTTTTAACCAGCATGAGTCCAGTTCGCTGGCGCGTTTTCGCGCTGAAGAAGCCGAACTGTGCGACACCAACTCAATCCGCCAGGGGCCGAAGCCGGTACAGCTGGCGAAGTTGCGTTTACGCCTGGTGTCCGAGACGGAAATGACGGAGTCGTGGATTGGCCTGCCGCTGATGCGCGTGAAGGCTATCCAGCCTGACGGCAGCGTTTTGCTGCACTTTGATGACTATATTCCGCCGGTTACCGGCTATGCCGCTAACCCGCTATTAAGCGAATGGCTGACGCATTTGAACGGCCTTGTCAAAATGCGCGCCGAGATGCTGGCAAATCGGCTGTCATCCACGGACGGTAAAGCCAGCGCCAGCGCTGAAGTGGTCGATTATCTGCTGCTGCAAATCTTTAATAAATACGAGCCGATTCTGGATCATCTGCGTCATATTCCGGAACTGCCGCCGATCGTGCTGTATGAAGAGCTGGCCAAACTGGCCGGCGAACTGTCGACGTTTATCCGTACTCAAACCCGGCGCCCGAAGCGCGCGCCGGGTTACGATCATGCCCGTTTGTACCCTTCAATCCGCCCGTTAGTCGACGATGTGCATGATTTACTTAACCAAATTCTGGTGCGCGCGGGCCAGCTTATCGATTTGCACTCTCGGGGCAACGGCGTGTGGTCGGCTTCCGTGCTTCCCGCCGAGCTGCGGTCGTTCTCCAATATGGTGCTGGCGGTGCACGCCCAGCTGCCGATGGATGTCTTGCAGCAGCAATTTCACGCGCAGGCCAAAATCAGCGCCCCGCAGCAGCTCCATGAGCTGGTACGTTCGCACCTGCCCGGCTTGGTGTTACAGGGGCTGCCCGTGCCGCCGCGCCAGATCCCGTATAGCGCGGGATACGTCTATTTTGAATTACAAAAAAGCGGTCCGTTTTGGGAAAAAATTTCAGGTACCGGCGCGCTGGCGCTCCACTTTGCAGGTGAATTCCCCGGCCTGAAAATGGAACTCTGGGGAATCAGGAACTGATGAAAGACGATTTAAACCAGGAAGCACTCCACGCGGTGGACAGCTCTCCTGTCCCGGAGGATGACGGCTCGCCCCAGGCGCTGGGGAAATTCCTCCTGGACGAACACGGTGACTGGATTCAGGAGCCGGAACCCGCGGCGCGTACGCGCGCCGAGCGCGCCGCGGCCGGTATCGCAAGCGGGCACGGCCGCACAATGAAAAGCGAAAGCGTGCAGCAGCGGGTGCTGAAAGTCTCAGCGGCGGAAAATGCGCTGCTGGAAGCAACCCAGCCGCTGCTGCGGGCGCTGAGCGATATGCCCGAAAAAATTGAGGACATCGCCCACGTTGAGATCCTGAAAAATACGCTGAAGAGTGAAATCAACGTATTCAGTATCGTCTGCGAAGAGGTGAATATTCCGTGGAAAAAGATGGCTATCGTGCGCTACTGCATTTGCACCGCGCTGGATGAGGCCGCGCATACGGCGCCCTGGGGGCTGGAATCCGGCTGGTCTCAGAGTAACCTGCTTAACCATTTTGAAGGGGACAACGACGGCGGCAATAAATTCTTCCTGCTGATTGGGCGTTTGTCTATGAATCCCAATGAGTTCGCCGATGTGCTGGAAGTGCTGCTGCGCATTCTGGGGCTGGGCTTTGAAGGCCGTTACAGCATCATTGAAGATGGCGACAGGCAGTTAACGAAAATCCGTCAGCGCCTGCTTACCATCGTGCAAAGCACGCGCGATACCACGCAGCCGGCGCTGTCGCCGCACGGGCTACAGCCGCACGGCCCGGCGCGCCGGGAGCGTCTGGTGGTGCCGGTGAGGCTGACGGCCCTGTGCGCTGGCGTACTCATCGCTTCATCCTTCATCTGGTGTAAATACTGGCTGTTAAACAGCAGCGTACGTATTACCTCCGACATTAACGCGATGGAAAACCTGAAGGTCACGCTGCCGCAGGTGAAAACGCGTCTCCGGCTGGCCATTTTGCTACGCAATGAAATCAAACAGCAGCTTTTGAGCGTTGATGAAACCCAGGCGCAGAGCAAAGTGGTGCTTAAAGGCGACACCCTGTTCAGTTCCGGTTCGACGACGGTGCAGCCTGCGATGGTGAACGTTATTGAACGCATCGCGCATGAGGTGCGGCGCGTCAACGGCGATATCGTGATTGTCGGCCACACCGACGCGACGCCGATTCACCGCCCTGAGCTGCCGAACAATACCGTGCTTTCTGAAAAACGCGCTGAAGATGTGGCCCGCTACTTTATTGCCGCCGGAGTGCCTGAAAGCAAGGTGAAAGTTGAAGGCGTGGGCGACAGCCAGCCGCTGGCGACGAATAAAACGCCGCAGGGACGGGCGAAGAATCGCCGCGTCGAGTTTTTTGTCACGTATTAAACGGGATAAATAATGTCTTATTTAAATAGAGTCTTCGCCGCGCGGTTTATGAAGACACTGCTCATTATCTGCTGTATTGCGCTGCTAATTGCGGCCATCTGGTTTCTGGGGCCGTTTTTGTCAACAACGGGTAAAAAGTGATCCACTTACCGTCACCACCAACGGTC
>CALYPF010000092.1 GCA_945271245.1 uncultured Enterobacteriaceae bacterium
TAGACCGTTGGTGGTGACGGTAAGTGGATCACTTTTTACCCGTTGTTGACATCTAACAATGCTGTAAGTTCTGCTGAGTTCTGACTATTACACTTATTTTCTTTTTTCATTTTTGGTTCCTTATTTAATCGTTGAGTAAATATCCCCCTACATTTCCATGTATTATTTAAAAGGGATTGTTGTATTTTATAAATATATGTTTATATTGCTTTCACATACTACCCATATATTATTATGCTGCTGTATTGCGTGATGAATAGATCTGTTGTTCAATCCATTCATCAATCTCACTTTCAACAAAGGCACAGGCTCTTATTCCAATCTTAATCGGCTTAGGAAAATCACCCTTACTAATAAGTCTATAGATCCATGCTTTGCTAAATCCTGTTTTATTCATCACTTCTGGCAAGCGAATAAGTTTTCTTGTTGTCATATATTTCTCCGTTGTTGTTTTGATGAATGTAGTATCTGCAGATCGCTTATGACGTTCAACCCTCGGAAAATCAGAATTGAACTCGGATTGAGTGTTTTTCATACAAAAACAGATGAAATGACGGGAGAGCTGTCACTGGGCGGGGTGTAGAGCGATTTAGCAATAAGTGCTATTTATTTTCCTGTTTTAAGGTATTTTATAATTTTTATATTAATCAATTAGTTAACAAACATCAGTTTAAATTCTGACTTAATTCTTATCTGCATTAGCCAAGAAAAAGGGCTATGCCCGTTAAGACATAACCCTTCTTTCATCAGCAGTTATCCTTACCCACGCCGATTAAACGTTCCCTGCACGACATTACCGCCTTTCTCAAGGCTTACCATGTAGTTGGCATACCATTGCAGCATCTCGCGTCTGCCATCGAGATATTGCGCATGGTTGTAGGTGCCACGGATAGCATTCTTATCAACATGGGCTAGTTGGGTTTCAATCCATGCAGTGTTGTAGCCCTGTTCATGAAGAACGGTGCTCATGGTATGACGGAAGCCGTGACCCGTAACCCGTCCTGTATAGCCGATTCGCTTAAATACCTGATTGATACTGGCTTCGCTCATGGTCTTACTTGGATCAATGCGGCCCGGAAACAGCAAAGGGAATTGTCCTGTCATTGCTCTGATCTGTTCGATAATGGCTAACGCTTGGGTGGATAGCGGGATGATATGAGGACGGCGCATTTTCATGCGTTCAGCAGAAATTTCCCATAGCGCTTTCTCGGAATCGATTTCCGACCATAAGGCACCACGCAATTCACCCGTTCTTAGGCCAGTAAGGATCAACAATCTCGCTGCCAACACCATCAATTCACTACCAGAGTAGCCAGCAAGGGCTTTAAAGAAGGCAGGAAGCTCTTCGGTGGTCAGGAACGGGTAATGTGTAGATTCATGCCCCTGCATGGCACTTGTGAGATCAGGCGCAGGATTATACTCGGCTCTGCCTGTCACGATGGCATAGCGAAACACTTCACCACATCGTTGGCGCACTTTCTTAGCTTTCTCTGTTGCACCTCTGGCTTCGATTTTTTTAAGCACATTAAGAAGCTCTAATGGCTTAATGTCCGCAACAGGCCGTTGACCAAGAAAAGGAAAAATATCTTTATTGAAAGCTTCGAGAATGTCAGAGGCATACCCAACTGACCATTTTTTCACTTTCATGCTGTGCCATTCGAGCTCAATTTGCTGAAAGGTGTTTTTGACCTGCGCTTCACGTTCAGCTTTATGTTCTTTCTTAAGCTCTAAAGGATCGATACCCCCAGCGATACCTTTTCGAGCTTCATCACGTTTTGCTCTGGCATCAGCCAAAGACACATCGGGATATACCCCCAGCGCCAATAACTTTTCCTTTCCATCGATACGATACTTTAAACGCCAGTAGCGTGACCCGTTAGTTTTAACCAATAAGTAGAGGCCACCACCATCAGCCATCTTGTAGGGTTTCTCTTTGGGCTTGGCAGTCTCGACCTGTCTGGCATTGAGCTTCATTTGGGGGGTATCTCCTTTAGACCGAACAGCAAATACCCCCATTGATACCCCCAACTCACCGTAGATTTCTGTGAACGTGAGTAGACGAGCAGAGACAACAAGGGCCGTGACATCCCGTATTATAAGGGTTTAAAGGGTATTTGAGTAGAACTAAGAAGACGTTAAACCAGGTAGGATGGTGCCGATAATAGGAGTCGAACCTACGACCTTCGCATTACGAATTAGTAGAATCACATTTAACTAACTGTTTTACATGCACATTACCGTATTCACATAACTCAACTTAATGGCAAATGATGTAAGAAATTGAATGACGCTTTACCTCGTGTGACACAAAAATGGCACACCATATAAAGCATCCACAGCACGTATTTCGGTGGCACGCACTGTGGAAACACGGCATTAGCCTCACACAGGGAATTTTTTGTACAGCGTCGAAACGCCCACGCCACACGTCTTGGCGATCTGCTGTCGTGATTCACCAGCGGCGATCCGCGATCCCATCTCCTGCCACTGCTCATTAGTAAATTTCGGTCGGCGGCCGCCTACCCTTCCCTTCGCCCGCGCAACGGCTAACCCTGCCAACGTACGCTCACTGTTCAGGTCGGACTCGTACTGCGCCGCCGACAGGATATTGCGGAAATTGTAGCGACCGCTGGCAGTTCGAAGATCCACACCATCAGTAATGCTTCGGAAATTTACGCCATTTTCCTGTAGCTGCTGGAACATCAACAACGCATGTAGGACATTGCGACCAATCCTGTCCAGCTTCCAGACTACCAATTCATCACCGGCCTCCATGGTACCGATCAGCTGTTTCAACACCGGGCGATTAGCTTTACGCCCGCTGGCGTGTTCCTCAAAAATTAGCTCGCAGCCAGCAGATTCGAGAGCCAGACGTTGTAATTCGGTGTCCTGGTGGTTTGTTGATACTCGGGCATAGCCATAAATCATAGGTATTTCTCCTGTTGTGAAAACAGGAGAAACGGCGAGAGATCGCCACATGCTTGAGGGTTTTAAAAAAGGTTCATTTGGAAGAAACGGTAAAACAGGCCGCTGGAGCGATGCAGAAAAGTGCAAACGGTGGTGATATTCAGAATGTGGCCGCTTTCAGGAATGCCCTGCAGCTTGGCTCGGCTGCACTGGCGTCGATAGGAACCGGAAAGGACCAGGTATTGAGTGCATCACATTTCTCTTTCTTCGCCGGTGGAAATGGCTATTTGTATATTCCCTGTCTTGCAACCACAGATAATCCGGTAAAGATAATGCTGCAGTGGGGAACCATTCAGACACGCGGCGGGGAGAATAATATCTACAACCTGCCCTATGCGTTTCCTACCGGTGGGTTGTGGGCTATGGGATGCAGGGCGACGTCGGGCTACAGCCAGTCAATGAACGTCAGGATAGCTAATCGTTCTCAAATCAGTATCAAAAACTGGGCACCAGCCGGTGCGGTGGAAGATTGCTGTTTCTTCGCTGTGGGGTATTTATGAATAAATTTTATCAGGGTGTTTTTTATCCGGCGGCGCTTAAAGATGCCTATGTTTCTGCCGGAACGTGGCCAGAACATGCTGCCGATGTAAGTGATGAGGTAATGTCTGTATACAGTCAGTACCCACCGGAAGGGAAAATGCTCGGAACGGATGATAATGGTTATCCTGTGTGGGTTGACATCCCCTCCCTGTCGCCTGAAGAGCGGGTTGCCCGGGCTGAGCAAACGCGACGTGATTTACGTGCGCGGACGGATTCTGAAATAGCCTGGCGACAGGATGCGGTAGGTGTCATCGCTCAGCGACGTATAGCCTGAGTCCGGATCATACGGCCCTTGCCAGACGCCCTGGTCATATCCGAGCCCGTCGGTGTCCCAACTGAAATAAACCCCCGTAATAGGCTGGCTGACTATACGGCTACGTCCGATCCAGAGCCCGAGGGTATCAAGCTGGACGCCTACAGCTGTATCGATGTCAAACGCGCTAACCAGCCCCCGGGTGGCTGATGTGATATCAATCAGCGGCCGGGTGCTCATGTCGATGTGATCAAAGTATTTCGGTCTGGTGGCGTGGTAGTTGGTGATTAAATCTGTGTACTTACTCATGACGTCACCGTTAGAACAATATTTTCCGGCTTACAGGACGCTGATTCGTTGTATGCGATATTGATATTCGCCGCCGCTACCGTTCCGGCAGATTTGCCAATCAGCAGCTCCTGAATGTCGTAATAGCGTGCACTGCCACCACTGACCACGCCGAGGTTAGCCGGGGAGTAAATGCGACTCAGAAGAACAGAATCACCGATCGTCAGCCCGTTGATGTAATCCGCGACGGCCTGCTGAATCTGTACGCCAATTTGCGACGTGTAGCCCGTAAAGGCTTTCAGTGTGATATGCCCGTAAATCGGAACATCAGTCGAACGCGAAAAACTGATCACGTGTGGATTGCCGTAGGTGTCCGGTACCGTGACAGAAGTAGTGCCGTAGGTCGCCGTTCCCTGCCCTTTATTACCTCGGATAGTCTGGGCAATGTCGGTCACGTCCCCACCGTCCACAATGGCCGAGATAGAATGTGGCGGCAGCCCGTTACTATCGGTAGCGCCAGTATCATTCTCGTAGAGCTTGTGACGTGTCACGCCAGCAACGTTAGCAATCGCACCGTCGACGCCCTCAAACGGCGTGATAGAGGGTAGCGCGACGCTCTGCCCCTGCCTGATGCGCAGCTCTGCGTCGGTTTCTGCCGGTGCGCCTACGGTGGCCGCTGCCGGGTTTGTTACCGATGTCCAGCCTCGGGTCGGCGTGTTGATGGTAGTAATTGTCCCCGCCAGCGCTGCGACCGCGCCGCTGTTTGAGCAGCTGGCAGTGGCCGTCACCGTACCGTCTACGCCAATCACTACCGAGGCAGGAAGACGCCAGATCACGTTATTAGTGTCTTTCACAGTACCGTTCGTGATAGTTGTCCCTGCGGTGCCGGTGAGCAGCAGATCCACTGTGGAATTCGTCGCTCCTTTGCGTGCGATACCGTTAATTTTCACGTTACTTGTCAACGCTGCGCCGTAACCCGTAGCAGGTGAGAAGCAGTTGTAAACGGTAATGGCCGTGTTATTGGCATCGTGAATAGCCAGAGCCACCAGCGCCACCATCTGGCCGTCTTTGCTATCTGGCTCCAGATAAGCGTCACTGCCATAAATCTGCTGGAAATAGCTCGTCAGGGTATCGAGTATTGTCTGGTAATCAGGCGCGCTGATCCCCTCAGCGGTTACCGTTGCCGATAAGCCGAGTGTGTCCAAGTTGAGGGCCATTTATGCCTCGCTGGTTACTGTCGTTGTTCCGTAGATAGTGTCGATTTCAGCGAAGAACTGGACGCGGCGCGTCGTCGTGTTCACTGTCGTATTGAAAGAGAGAATGGATTTAACGCCCCGCGTTTCGAGGATGCGCTTACGGATCGCCAGGTTGTAGGTTTCTGGCTTCTGTTTACCGAGTACGGACTGAATCCACGGTGTGCCCTCGGTAGTGTCGAGGAACCATTGCCCATACCATAATTCGAATCGCGTTTTCACAGCCTGCGCCACGGCCTCCGGTGAGTTAATCAGCCAGGTATCATCGCCGCTGCCAAAGGTGTAATCACCCTCGGCGTCTTCACGTCTGTATCGCATCAGTTAGGCGCTCCTGTATTACCGCCGCCGGTCTGTACACCTCCGTGCGTATGCGTCATCAGGCTCTTACCACCGGCTTTTACATCGTTAGTCACCGTGACAGGGCCGAGCATCGTCGCGGTACCGCCACTTTCACCCATCCCCTGAGAGAGATTCCCGTTTATTGTCACGTTGCCGTTTAGCGTGATGGTGGGTGATGTGATCGTGGTACCTCCTTCTGCTGTCGCCGTCAGCGCGCCGGGGGTTTTAACCGTGATGTTATGGCCTATGGCCACTTCCACAAATGCAGCGCCATCATCAGTACGCAGCTGCGCGCCACTGGTGCTTATTCCGCTTATTTTCTGCGCCTGAGACTGCGGCCCGACGATACAGAACGCATCCGATAAATCATGCACCCGGTCGTCGACAGGCTCCTGCACCCCGCCGTTCTGCCACCAGAAATCGATGCAGCGATCGGCAAAAATCACCAGGCATTCATCACCGGCTTTCACCGGGAACGTTAGCGTGCATCCCCCGCCGCGCGGAAATACCACCGGCACATCCACCAGGAGCGGGTAATTTTTGGTAATGCGGTTGTCGTCGTTATCGGTTTCTACCGAACGGATCGCAGGCTGCACAACCGCCGTCACCGCGCCGGGGTCGAATGACTGAACGATGCCAGGCAAAGCGACGCGGATCTGGTTCTTTGTGGTGTCCCGCTCAGATTTGAATGTTTCGGCAAGGTCGCCGCTGCGGGTCTGGTCAGATACTGCCATTTGGTAGGCTCCAGAAAGTAAAAAGGCCACTTATTAGCGGCCTTTTATTTCGAGTTTATATAACTTGCTATTTCGCTGAAATTTTTACACCTAACTCTTTCGATATCTGAACTCCTATTTCCTTGCGCTTTTCAATAGGAGTTTTATTAATCAGATTAATAATGCATGAAGAATCAGTTGCAGAACAAAGCTTATAATCATCAGTGATTTTAGAAATCATTTTAACGAATAATAAGAACTCATTAACCGTATCATTCCCGCCAGCATAGCCATTTAATTCTGATAGCATTTCATTATATGTATTTTGAGAAACGGCATCGACATAAACACTAACCGGGACGCAGCGTCTGAGTATCGGACTACCCATAACAGCCCCGTCACCTAAACAAGCATACTTAACTGTATCGCCCTTGTTTAAATCAATCGCTAAACTTTCATACTCTTTGGCAAAATATAAGGAAACGCCACTTACACCAATATTAGTTCTTAGTTCCACTGCTGGAACATCACCTAAAGTTGATCTAATTCTCTCAACCGCCCCGCTAATTACAATGGCTTCCCCCTTGTAATCTTTGTCTCCTCTAGCCTCGTTTGCATCATAATCCTCTGCAATCTTATCAGCTGAAATGAGTTTGATATCATAAGGGAATATATGACTTTCTGAATTAACATAGTTTTGCATGTCATACTTAAAGAAATTTTTAAGCATGACCTTTTCATTTTGACTTAATTCAGTATTTTTATACGCAGCAAACGATGTAAAAGGAAGCGTTAAAGCCAGCAACATTACCGAACATAACATTTTCATTTTCTAATTAATCCTTAATTTTCTCGCAAGGAAAAGATCCCACGAGCTTAGGCGCGTCCATGCTATTTTGCAGTAATTGAACGTTCAAGAAAGATTTTCCATTACGCTTAACAAACTCAAAACCGTAATTGTTACCATCGCGCGCAGGCATCAGCCCCATGCTCCATACAGCTTTTGATTCATCACCTTGTGCGCCAAGATACTTGACTTTTTGACTCGTCACTAACTCACCATTAATGCGCACGAGGCCTTCTGAATCCGTTAGCGTCATCTTGTAGCCGCCACATTGGAATGCAGCAAAAGAAGGTAACGAAACGAATAGCCCAGCCAATAAAGCATATTTACCCATTATCCACCCCGGTTAAACGCTGCCTGAGTTTTAATATCTACAGCGCCACGCGCTTCGCACATCATATCCATGTACCACGCCTGGCCCCTTGTGTCGCCAGTGTACATAATCCCGCGCACAATATAAACGCCATCCGTTGCGATGCTGGCAGGCTGCGCCGTGGTGCCGCTGAGGGTGATATTACCATCCGTATTCTGGTCGGTGATTTGCCCACCAGCCATCGCGATATCGTTATTCGACAGCGCGGTGCGGAATACCGAAGCCTGATCCAACTGAATGAGCCCGTTAACCCGGATGTTGGGGTTAATCAGCGCGCGGACGTTAACGCCGTTGCCGATAGTCTGCTGCGGCATACCGATAAGCCCGGTGGCGCTGTTGAGCACAATCGCGTCGTGAACATACTCGTTATTCGCCACCATCTGCCGCTGGCCGTCCACGAACTGCCATGTTGCACCGCATTGTCCGGCCACGTTATCCATAAGATGCCGTGTCATGCCGAACAGCACCCGGCCACGGGGAAACACGGTAGCGGGCATTTCAGGCGTCAGTCCTTCGGTCGCGCCTTTGGACTCGAAGTCTTTCATCAGCGCGCGGTTCACGTCTGCGACCGTGTAACCGGCTTCCAGCGTCTGCGAGGTTATGCTGGTGGCAAAAGCCAGATCCGTATCGGCTGCCTGAATCAGGACGTAGGAATCAATGGGGCTGTCTTTACCGGTGACCGAGTAGCGAATTTCTCCGCTGAAAATCAGTCCGTAGTTCCGGCCATCACTCTGGCCCACGTCCGCCGCGTCGACTTCCCGCACGGTCCCGACATCGCTTGCCGATACCTCCGGCGCGATACCGTCGTAACCGGCAATCAGACGCACTTTCGAAAACTCCTGCCCGGTGATGCGGTTCACCGTATCAGCTGACAGGTTGTAAATTTTGAACGTTCCAACCCGCGACGCGCTGCTGATGTTGAACCAGTCGATCGTAAAGGTCACTTTAAAATCGCTGAGCTCGATACCCTGCCCGTTCTCGTCCACGAGCTGCAGCTCGAAATGTCTCATCCAGTTCTGTGACATGCTTACTCCGTTGATACCAGTAAATGACTGCGGCCGCCCAGGTCGGTTTTCGTCGGATAATCCTGTGTACTGTCGTCACAGACCACCACCAGCTTAAAGCCGAGGCCCATATAGGCGTACTGCGCCAGCAGGTCCGCGCCCGTGACGAGAGGAATACCGGAGATTACCGGCTCCCCTCTGTCGTTCTGCAGGTCCATAATCCAGTACAGATCGCGCCAGGTGATGCTAATCCGCCAGGTGGTCCCCGCAAGGATGATGCTGAATTGCTGGTTATCCGCTGTCAGCGGGATTTCTTGAATTGCCATTAGCCGAGCCCCAGTAATGACGCTGCGTTACCCGTGATGCTTTTCAGCAGCGAGGTATTTGGCGGCTTTGTAGTTTTGGTGCCGGTATTGAGTACCGCCGACGTGCTGGCCCCGTCCTTCATGTTGGTTTTATCTGCGACGGTGATCTGCTGCGTCTGCGAGATAAGAACCTCCCTCAGGGTGAGAACGGCGGACAGGACGTTTTCGGTTGTCTTGTCTGTCGTCACTTCCAGCGCGCGGATCAGCATGTTGCTGTATAGTCGTTTGCCGGTCACCACATCGAAAGGAATACGGCTCGCCTGCAGGTCAAGTATCTCCTGATACGTCTGCTGGGGACTCAGCCCGAGCAGACTGGTGGCCGTCAGGTTACTGGCAAAATCCAGCAACGATCCGCCACCAGCGAAACCGACCTCCATCACCACTTCAGAAGGTTTTTTGTAGGCATGGTCGGCGATAGCGGCCCCGACCTCGACAGGGTGCTCGGTTATCTCCAGCGTGTCGGTATGCTTCTCAGAAACCACCACGCTGGGGACAATCATCCCGATTTTTCGGGTCTGCTGTTGAAAGAGAGTTGAGAGAAAATCCATTAGCCCACCTTCGTTTGATTGCCACGCATGACCTGAGCGTTTGCCGACTGCTGGCGGCGTTCAACTTCTGAACCCACCTGACGCGGATCACCACCACCGTAAATGTGATAGGTGTTCTGTTGCTGCACCTGAGCCCCGGGCGCTGGCATGTTGCTTAACACCTTCGGAATGTAGTTGCGGGTTTCCTGAGGCATAAGGGCCATCCCGTGCTTCTGCACGTTCCCGATCCCCCAGTTATAAGAGGCCAGCGCCTTGCTCAGGTCACCTCCGTTCGCCTGCAGCAGCTGTGAGAGATACTTAGCGGCAGCCTGAGCGGCCTTCTCCGGGTCGAAGACATCATTCCCGCGCAGCCCCATATCGCGCGCCGTGCCGTCCATAAACTGAAACAGACCTTTAGCGCCAGCGCCTGAAACGGCGAACTGATTACCGCCCGATTCCGTTATGGCCACGCTGCGTAATAGCCCCTCCGGAAGCCGGTAGAGCTGTTCCAGGTTGGTAAGCATCGGCTGCATCCATCCCAGCAGCTCAGAGCCTGCTTTGGTTGGCTGTGGCCGCTTGACTGACTGGCCGATCTGTTCAGGTTCATCATCACCAAACCAGCCGCGCACCGTTCGGCCCACGCTGCGAGGATCGAATCCCCAGTGCTCTTTAATCCAGTCGGCGGTACCGTTGGCGCTTTCAGTAACCATCGGCATTGCTGACGGTTTATCGCTCCCCTGATTCAGGAGCTGCTTACCAACACTGGCCGCATCAGCCCAGCGACCGTCTTTAATGGCGTTCAGCAGGTCGGCGATCATATTCAGCATCCTGCTGAACTCGCCCATCTGGTCGATGAAGTTGCTGAAATCCCACTTCAGGGACCATGATTTAGGGTCAATGTTGAGCAGTTTCGCCAGCGCTTTCGCCAGGTCGTTAACGGTCGTTTTAAGGTCACGAACCATCTTCAGCGCGGCGTCGACTTCCGGCTTCCACTTGCCCCAGTCAATCAGGCTGTCCCCGCCTTCCTTCCAGGTCTGATAGTCCTCCCACAGAAGGGCAATCCCCGCCGCCAGCGCGGTAATGAGGCCAATCGGCGACATCCAGAACGTACTGTTCAGAATGCGCAGCGCAATCGTCAGCGCGCCAAACAGCGAGATTAGCTCCCGCGTTTGCTTATCCAGCGATTGCCACCAGGTGATAAGGCTGGATGTCCCCTCAATAAGCCGGAAGAACAGCCGCCCTATAATGTCCCCGAGCGCCAGAATGCCTTTTATGGCTTTCGTCAGGGTCTGCTCGATGCGCGGGAAGTTATCCAGGATGTGGCGGCGCAGCGTGTCCAGCGAACCCGCCAGACCACCAGCAAGATTAGAGCCGATTTTGTCACGGGCCATGCCCGCCATCGCGCCGAACTCGCGCAGGGAGGTCATGAATTTGTTGGAGGAAACAGCGGCCTGTTGAGAGTTGTAACCGATGGCCTTCGCCATCGCACTGTACTGCCCGGAGAATCCCCCCAACCCCCGGCGCATCGCCATGAGGGTATTTTCGTCAATGCCCAGCATCTGCGCATACTGGTTAGCCCGGTAATACGGCATGCTGCTGAGCTTCTGGCCGACACCCGTAAAGATAGCGGCCATGTCACGCATGTTACCGCTGGCGTCACGAGTCTGTACGCCCAGGCGATTCAGGAAACCTTCCGCGCCGGGATTGTTACGAACAAACCGGGAGAGGCTTTCCAGAGAGGATCGCGCCGCGTCAACGCTGCCGCCTACCTGCGAAACCGCATAGCCAATAGACTGAATCCCCTGAACCGTCGCACCGGTGCGCTGTGATGCCCAGTAGAGATTATCCAGACCGGAGGCGATCTTAGCCGTGAAGGCCACCACGGTAAGCGCAGCACCTTCGACGGCCAGCCCCATTTTGATGGCGTTTGCGGTCGTACCGGCGAGAACAGAATCGAACTTTGACGCGCCCGCTTCATCGATATCGAAGCCGAGCGAGACGAGAAAATCTTTAATAGTCTCAGCGTTCATTATCCTCTCTCCATTTCTCAATACGGCGCTGGTTGTCAGCTTTAACGGCCAGGTGGTCATTCATCAGCGCGATATCGCACAGATCGACAGATCCATCCTTCAGCGCGTAATAAGGGATTAACCCGGCGTCAACCGGGTCAAGGAGATAAGACAACCCGTCAGGCAGGCTGTTGAGGGTTAACCCTGAGGCTGGCCCGGCGTCGCGCTGGTAGGGCTCACGGGCAAAAAATTTCCCAGTGAATCGGCGACCACCCGCGCCACCAGCTGCAGCATGGTCAGCAGGTCGATATCATCGAACATCAGCTGACCGCTGTTAAATACCGGCGTCCATCCGTCCATGTGCTTGCGTGATACCACGGCCAGGCACGGATGAATAATCGCGTTGGTGTCTTCTTCAGTCAGGGAAGACAGTTCCTCAGCGATGCGCGGGAGCAGGGTTTCAAACACCGGTTTCAGCTGTTCGAATTTCACGGTGTCGATTTTGCCATCAGCAGGCAGCTGGGAGCGAATGCTCCCGAAATCTGACATCATGCCCGCCAGCACCGGCAGCAGTTTGCGGGTCACTTTCAGCTGGTCAAAAACGCTGAGTTTTGCCACGCGGTAATCGTGGCCTTTGATTGAGCATTCCATCTGTTAAAACTCTCCGAGAACCTGGTCGATTTTGCCGCAGTCAAACACCCAGGGCATCGTATTACCGGCTTTAGCGTTGGCGTTATCCGGCTGTTTCTGGAACGCCACGCTGCGCGCCGTGATGATGTCTCCGCTCACCTTGTTGCGGATCACAATGACGTTGTTTCCCCAGGTACCTGAGGACTGACTCTGCGCGTTGTACGCCAGCGACAGCTTTTTGTTTGTCGGCGAGGTCTTCAGCAGGTTGACGGTTACCGTGCCGCTTTTATCCGCGTGCAGGCTGTGCATCGCTTCGCCGTCAGCGCCGATGGTCATGGTATTTTTGGGGCCGCCCATTGCGACGGTGATCCCCTCCTCTGAACTGGCGGAACCGTAGCCCAGATCAATTTCACCGGTCGGGCCGGAGAGGGACGCCGTGACGTCCATAAAAGAATAAGTAGCCATTCATGTTCTCCTTAGCGAACGACGTTGATCTGCACATCAGCGAAATGAACCGCACCCGCCAGCTTACAGGCCACCTGAATAACCGGTGCCTTACGTGCTTCACGGTCTGCCTGCGCCTGTTCGGACAGAGGTTGCGCATACACGTAATAACCTTTGGTCAGCGTATCGCCGGAATTCAGCTGTCCGATAGGGCCACCATTCCACACGCCAGCCGCTACCAGACCGTTCGTGACGGACTGATCCATGGACTGTTCAACGTTGGAAAGCAGACGGGTCACACCGGAATCAGTCTGCGGAATTTTAGTGGTGCTGGTGTAAAGCAGGTTATAGAGGTTGGTCTGAACGTAATTCTGCAACCAGTCGAGCCCGTGGCGCTCGTCGAAGAAGTCGCCATTCGCCATAACACCCTGTTGCAGGATCGCAGTGTCGTTGGCGTAGTACACGAACACGTTCGCGTTCTTCGTATCCACCGCAGCAGCCTGGCCTACCGTTAGCGTTTCGTAGGTTACGCTTGGTTCCTGCTTAAATTTCAGGGTGATGGTGGTATTGCTGCCGTTAAAATTGACAGTAAACGCGCGACCGAAAGCTGAAACTGCCGCGTAAGGGCTGCTGGTGGAATACTGAATAAAGGTACGGGCATACTTGCCAGCCTTTAATTTCGACGCAACATCGGTCGTCGAAGTCGTGCTGATAATCTCGGCGTCAGCAGATGTCACCCCGAAAATGCGGCTCAGACTGGACGCTTCGATGAGTTTAGCAACCTCAATCACGTCGTCAGCATCAAGCACATCACCGCCATCAGCAACATCATCAGCGACAACCAGCCCATACCAGTTGGTATATTGCAGGCAGGCATTAACAGCTTGCACAATAGTTTCCACGCTTCCACCTTCGGAAGAAGTCAGCGTCTTCGCCCAGCGGCCAACATAAACCTGCGTCGGCTTCGGCGACTGGCTGAAGAAAACCTGCGCCGCTTCATATTCCGGGCTGTCGACTCCGAAGTCCTCGCTAATGTCCTCAACGGACGCATAAAGGCGAACGCGCTCCTGCACCGGAATGACAGTGGAAGAACCAAGGATCAGCAGCGCGCCAAAGTTACGACCAGTAGCCGCTTTCGGCGAGATGATCACATCAACGTTTACAACGTTGGATACAGGTAAGCCCTGCGTCATAATTTATTCTCCAAAAAAGGTGACTGGCGCTTCCACCAGCGATTTAATGCCGTACTCGCGCACGACCTTCCGGCGCAGGCGCACCGTCATGTCGTAGCGGCGAACCCATTGCTGGTTGATAAGTTCGGGGAAAGGAGTCAGACCGGTATAGTCGCCAAGGGACAAACCAAGCGCGTTAAGCTCAGCATTATTTTGCGGGACAGATATGCCATCGCGAAAACGGGACGCATAAGACATACCAGCCGGGCCATAGAACGACGCCATGCACTCGAACGTTTCATGCCGCCAGAGCTGAGCGCCCTCGTCGGTCTGCCTGGTGAATGCGGGACTGTTATCAATGGGCCACCCGGTAACTCCGAACGCGCACCAGTTCGTTTCAACTGGTGGAAGTGGCGGCTGGTCTTTCTGCCAGCGCGGGCGAACCATCCCAGCAGGCAAGCCGGAAACGTTGCGCATCCACTGGCTTAACAGCCTGTCGAGCGCTTCGTCATAATCCGGATCGCCGCTGGTGGGTGTCAGCCAGCCGCACTCTGTGCTGGTGTTATTGCTCAACGGGAGTACCCCCATCAAACGGCAACAGTTCGCAATGCGCCTGGACGAAGCCAGCACCGTAAGCGGTATACGGGTCGACGAACGTCACACGATAATCACGGTTCTGATACGTCACGATATCGGCATCACGGCCAGTCTGCCCCTGCGTAAGTCGTTCAGTCGTCACGATAAGAATCGCGCCGCTGATAACCTGCCCGGCCTGCATGCGGCGGTTTTCCAGAGAGCGGTCAACGGTAACAACCCCGGCAAACTGCGTTTTAACTTCGCTGTCGCTGCCGATCCCGTCCTCGTCCACCGTTTGCGCGCGACGCGTTACCCACAGGTTGAAGTCGCAAAAATCGGGGTCAAAAAGCACGTCTGTTACATCAAGATTCGGCATCTTTATCCCTCACAACATGGGTAATGGCTCTGCGATATTGCCCGGTGTCGATTAGTGGTTTCACCAGATCGGTTCCGGGGGACTCGCCAGCAGCGCGTCGGGCAAGCTCCGCTTTCGCCCCTTTACGCCCTCGACGCGCGCGGGCTTCAACGGTGCTATCAGCAAGCGGTGTAAAGCCGGTAATAGTCATGTAACGCCTGACGCCATTAGCGGCCAGCGTTCCGGCGCGGTTGAGCGCTCTTTCCGCACCCGCCGCATTACCATCAAGCGCAGCCTGCGCGGCTGCTTTGAGCTGCGGCACCGTCTGTTCCTCTACCGATTTAACGCCAGGGATCAGATGCGGGCGTGGGGGGATGTTTTGCGCCGGTGAGCCGTATTCGTTGACGTAACCGATCCCGGCATTACCAAACGGAACATCCTCGCGCTCACTGTCTTCCGAAGGGATGCCGACCAGCACATCCTTTTTGGTTAGCGACCTGAGCGCATCCAGAATGGCCTGAGCGTTATCCACCCTCGTTGTTACACCGCTTTTGAAACTCATAGCTGGCGACCTCCCGCACCGAACATCGTGATCAGCTGATAAAATTCAGCGCCATATCGGGTGTTATTCCAGAAGCCTGCGTCAGGGTTTAGCGTCGCGCTGGTGTCATAGCTGACGCTTACCTTGTCAACGGACTTGGAGGACTGAACACCATTGGTTGAACCGCCCGGACCGCCAACCAGCATTGCCCGGCTATCTGCCGCCCAAAGCGTCATGTAGTGTGCAACGAACAACTCGGCAAAATACGGAAACAACTTTTTGCCGGTGACGTTTTCGCTTAGCAGCACATCGGCAAGATTCAGACGGAACTCGATTTGGACGTCGGGATATTTTGCCGGGTCAGCAAACTGCGGGAAGTCGCGCCGAAAATCACTTACTGTTGGCAGGCTTTGATTCTTTGGCATCTTTCGCCCCATTACCGCCAGTCTGGGCTGCAGCAATCTGCGCTTGCAGGCTGTCGTTCTGCTCTTGCAGCTTGAGCAGCGCTTCTTTCAGATCGGCAATCAGCTGATCTTTATCGACAATCTGCTTATCTTTGTCGGCAATCTGCGCTTGCAGGCTGTCGATAATGGGTTGCAGATCATCGGTGTCGCTAATCACGCTTTCGGAAAGCTCAGAGTGCGCCTGGGTGAACCAGTGCGACGCGACCTCTTCCGGTACGTTATGCCGTCCCCGGCCAAACTCCTGTTTTGACTGATCGCCGAGCGTCAGCGTAAACGGAGTGTGAACATGGATGGTAACCAGCTTTTCTTTCGCCATTTTCAGTTTCCTTCTGGCCCCTTTCGGGGCCGTTCTGGTTATCAGATACCGTCCACGTATGACAGGGTTTCTTTGTACACTGGCTCAACCGCACCGAGCTTGCCGTAGTAGGTCGCAATCTGGTACAGACCGCGATACTGGACAGGAACGCTCTGCAACGGTACCAGCGGATAGCGCACGTATTTCTTGTCGTTGGTGTAGGCGACCATACGGTCTTTACCGCCAACTCCGCGCCCTTTCAGCCATTTGACCGCTTTGATTTCCAGCGGAACGCCGTTCTGGTGGAAAGCGATAGTGTTCACGGCCAGATAGGTCAGCAATGACTGGTTACCCGCTTCGGAAACCTTACGGCTCGCCAGCAGTGAATACTGCTCTGGCGGAATGCGCAGATCAGAAGGCACGACGGAGTAACCGGATGCTGCCCAGGCATTCGACAGAATGCTGTTCACGCTATCGAGGATCTCGTCGTTGGTGGAGTTCGCCCAGGTCTTCGGCGCGTTGTTCAGCGTCACACCGACGAGGTTTGCCAGACCTTTCAGGCCGAGCGCGTCATCACCGATGTAAACCTGTTCGTCGTTGTCCATCTGCCATTTGAGCTGCATCCCGTCGTACTTCTGGGTATCAATCGGGCGGCCTACCTGCTGAGCTGCTGCCAGTTCTACAACGGTCCAGCCAAGTTCCATTCCCCAGAGGTTCAGCGGATTGCCATCTTTGCCGATATCAACGTTCACGCCAGCAATGGCGGTAGAGTCTTTACCTACCCAGTTTTTACCGTTCGGATTTGCGCCAGTACCCGCAGCGCCAAAGCTGGTGTTAGTCCAGCTGGAAATGTCATCTGCGATAGAGACGTCTTCACGCAGCTGGATATCTCGTGTCCATGTGTAACCCACCAGCGGCAGGTTCAGCGTCTGGTCGAGTCGCTCCAGCTCCCCGATGAGAAAGGCACCAGAGCCATCAACGGTTGCCTGATCAAAAGTAATCATTCGTCTGTTCCTTAAATCTTCCAGGAGATTTCTGCATTGCCGTTAGCGTCACCGGCCCCTGTGAATTCGGCGTTGGTCAGCGCCACGTTTTTGCCACTGACGGACGTGGACATGAAGCCGCCCAGCGGCACGTCAATGGTTGAATCGAGCGAAACAACCACGTAGACAGGCGCGCCTTTTTTGATGGTACTGGCATCGAATCCAGATCCGAGGTTAACGGTCATGTAGCCACGCTTCATGGCGTCGCCCGGGAAGTTCTTATCCGTCCCCACCTGGCGAACCATGTCTGGCTGCGATGTGGTTGGATACGGACGAACGTAGATACCCTTCACCTTGTCGGCGGTGTCACCGTCCGCCAGCGGCACGAAAAAGCCGTCAGCGTCGTATTTTCCAGCCAGACCATAGGCAGCGAAGGCGTTAGCGGATTTAAGGATCACCGGTTCGACGGTTAAGTCCTGCGGGCGAGAGATAGCCCCGGCAATGCCAACAGGCATCCGGTACAGGAATGCAAGGCTATTATTTAATCAACTGAAATATAAGGATTTATTTGCAGCCTGATTTTGCGTGTAGTCCATAGGCTGCTCTGTGATGTATGGCGCTGAATGGGGTAAGTTACTCAATACCAGATCTGTAGGATTTAAGGGGTATTTCAATATGCAAGCTGTGTCGCCAGCCCACTAACGGGCAGTGCTATTTTTCGCGTGTGACGTGTCACAACGCTGGTGGTTATCCCATAAATTTGCGGTATACCTCCCCGGCTTCTTCGGCGGTTAGGTTCGTTGTTTCCGTTCTGATCGGACCGCCGTCTTTACCCGTTGTTTCAACCTTTAATTTGTTGGTGTAAGCGTCCCCGCACTCTTTCGCGGCCTGTTCGATAAGCTGCGCTGTTAATGCGTAGTTTTTGATTGCCTCTGCACGGTTCGCCATGCGATCGAGCATACGCAGCCGATACGCTTTGTTGGCGATAGGGATATCTGATATTTCACTCTGGAATCGGGCGCGAGTGTGATTAAAGAGATCAACCCATTTTTGGCTAAGATTTTTAGCCATTGTATTTTCGGGGTTGTAGGCCGATATCTGTTGCCGGGTAACAACGATGCCAAAATCTTGTTTTACAAGTTCGACGATTCTGGAAGGGGGTTCATAGCAAGCTAATGATTGAATAATCATAACCTTAGCCATTGTTGGTAATGCTGCCATTGTTCACCTTTTGACAAAGGAAATAAAAGTAGCGTGCGGAGTTCTGCCCCCTGCACAGCTACTTAAAGTTACAGATCACGTCATCAGTTCGTTTGATGCCCGGCGCGTTCAACGAGTCTCGCCTCACTCGAAAGCCGTTTATCTTCTGGCCTGCTGTAATCTGCGTTGTGGGATTCGATATCTTCCTGCCAGGTGCGAGGCTGTGACTGCTCACCTTCTGGCTTGATCACTTCGATATTGCTCATTGTGGTTTACCTGTATTGCTTCCACCGGACTCTACGCCGCCGTGGGTGTGGTTAATCTGGCTGATACCGTTAGCAGTCTGATCGCCTGTAGACGTTATCGCCCCGTTTACCTGTACCGGACCGTTTAACGTGATTTGTGGGCTGGTGATGGTTACGGCTCCACCAGCGGCCACCTCAACGAACGCAGCACCATCATCGGTGCGCAGTTGCGCGGCGCTGGTGCTGATATTGGAAATTTTCTTCGCCTGTGACTGTGGGCCAGGAATAACGAACGCATCAGAGAAGGAGTGTGATCTTGCTCGCGACGTGTTTTGTGTCTCACCGTTCTGCCACCAGAAATCTATGCAACGGTCGGAAAAAATCACCAGACATTCGTCGCCAGCTTTAACGGGAAACGTCAGAGTACAGCCACCACCGCGTGGGAATACTACCGGTATATCTTGAATGACAGGATAGTAACCATCCTCACTCTTAATTCTATCTACTGACGTAGAGCCGCGCTTGGCCGTAGCACTCAGGCCAAACGTAGAAAGCTCCACCTCACATGTTACACTTTCAGGATCAAAGGATTTAATCGTGCCAGGCAGTGATACACGAAGGCCAGACTTAGCTCGCTCATAATTTAAATCAAAGATTTCTGTATCGTCTACAGGTCTTAACTGCGCCATATCCCCGCCTTACCCCACTGTGTTCTTGCAATCGAATGAACCAATAATGCGCGGCTGATCCATGTTCGTGCGAATAAGTTCGACATTAAGCCAACGGCTGTTACCAACGGTGCAAAACTGATCCACCCCAGCGGTTGAAAACTGATCCAGG
>CALYPF010000093.1 GCA_945271245.1 uncultured Enterobacteriaceae bacterium
GGATCAGTTTTCAACCGCTGGGGTGGATCAGTTTTGCACCGTTGGTAACAATATTAATTGCACTAACGGGAAAGCCAATTGGGGGATTGGGATAGGCTTAGCCGGCAGCACCTATGACAATCAGTATCCTGACGCGCAGACGGTAAAAAATTTTATTGTGGCGAATATTACCGGGCGCAACTGCCGCCAGTTGGTGCACGTCGAAAATGGCAAACACTTTATTATCCGCAATATTCGCGCGCAGAATATTACGCCCATGTTCAGCAAAAATGCCGGGATTGATAACGCCACTATCGCTATTTACGGCTGTGATAATTTCACTATCGATAATGTGCAAATGAGCAAAAGTGCGGGGATGCTGATTGGATACGGCACCGCGCGCGGGCGCTATTTGTCGATACCGCAAAACTTTCGAATTAATAATGTGACGCTGGATAACCGCAAGTTACCTTATCGCGTGCGTGGGATCCAGATTGCCTCCGGTAATCAAACGTCGTTTGTGGCACTGACGCGCTTTACCCTGGAGCACGCCAACCTTGAGATTCATAATAAACCGCAGCATCTGTTTCTAAGGCATATTCACGTGAGGCAGCTCGCCAAACGCGGCCCGGCGCTTAAGCTCAATTTTGATTTACGTAAGGATGTGCGCGGTCATTTTATGGCCCGAGAAGATACGCTGTTATCGTTAGTGGATGTGACAGCCATCAATGAAAAGGGCCAAAAATCAGTGGATATTGACGCTATTGGGCAGAGGTATGTGAAGGTGCAAGGGGGGAACGTGGTGTCTCTCTAACCTTGAAGTTATTAAATTTCTAGTTACGATCGGTAGTTTGAGCGAATGTCAGACGATAATAACAATGGTTATCGTATGACAAAAGTTTATAATTATTGTACTGAAGCTAGGTTTACGTTAAAACAAGGAAGTAACTAGTTAAGAACTCAGTTCCTTGATTTTAAAGTAATAATTTACAAATCAAACATATATGATGGCGATGCGATGAACGATAAGGTAATTTTTATAGGGGCGTCTGGTTTTGTTGGGACGCGCCTGGTTGAGAGCGCAAAATCAGAGTTTGAAATTAAAAATTTTGATAAACAGCAAAGCCATTTTTATCCAGAAATTACTCAGATTGGTGATGTTCGCAATCAAGGCGAGTTAGATGAAGCTTTAAGAGGGCAAACCACCGTAGTTTTGCTGGCGGCAGAGCATCGTGATGACGTAAGCCCTGTTTCGCTTTACTACGATGTGAATGTCCAGGGCACGCGTAACGTTATTGAGGCTATGAATAAAAATGGCGTAAAGAATATCATTTTTACTAGCTCAGTAGCGGTTTATGGCTTAAACAAAGAAAATCCTGATGAAAACCATCCCGTAGATCCTTTTAATCACTATGGGAAAAGTAAATGGCAGGCAGAAGACGTTCTCAGAGAATGGTATCAGCAGCAGCCAGAACAACGTTCTTTAACGATTATTAGACCAACAGTTATATTTGGTGAGAGTAATAGAGGAAACGTTTATAACTTATTAAAGCAGATCTCCGGCGGTAAATTTGCGATGGTAGGCGCTGGTACAAATTATAAATCTATGGCTTATGTCGGAAATATTGTTGCGTTTATTAAATATTTATTATCACATAGCCATGCTGGATATGAAGTTTATAATTATATTGATAAACCTGATTTAAGCATGAACGAATTAGTTGCCCAGGTTGAAATAAGTTTAAATAAGAAAATCCCATCTGTGCATCTTCCCTATGCATTAGGAATGGTAGGGGGATTCTGCTTTGATGTTCTTAGCCGTATCACTGGGAAAAAGTACGCTATAAGCTCTGTACGTGTCAGGAAATTTTGTGCGACCACTCAGTTTGATGCCACGAAGGCACATAACAGCGGATTTAGTGCACCATTTACATTATCTGAAGGATTAGACCGTACTCTGCAATATGAGTTTGTGCAAACTCAGAAAGATAATATTACTTTTGTTAGCGAGTAATATTGTTAATTCAGTTGCCTAAAATAGCGTTGTTCAATTGAGTCAACGCTATTTCCCTTAATACATAGAATAAATCTGAAAGTCACCAGGTATTATGGCCTGAACCCCTTTATGTTGCTTAAGTAAGCAATATGGGAATCATATTTGGCAGGTTATACTGGCATTGGCATGGCTAAAGGTTATAATTCACTGATTAATCTGAGCGTGGGGTGGACATGAGTAATTTAAAAGCAGTTATCCCGGTTGCTGGTTTGGGGATGCATATGCTGCCCGCGACCAAGGCAATACCAAAAGAGATGTTGCCTATCGTCGATAAGCCGATGATCCAGTACATCGTTGATGAGATAGTTGCGGCGGGCATTAAAGAAATTGTGCTGGTTACTCATTCCTCAAAGAACGTCGTTGAAAACCATTTTGATACCTCCTACGAGCTGGAGTCACTGCTGGAGCAGCGGGTTAAGCGCCAGCTGTTAGCGGAAGTGCAGAATATCTGCCCTCCAGGCGTGACTATTATGAATGTTCGTCAGGCTCAGCCGCTGGGGTTAGGACACTCAATTTTGTGCGCGCGTCCGATCATTGGTGATAATCCCTTCGTCGTAGTTTTGCCGGATATTATTCTGGATGATGCCAGTGCCGATCCTCTTCGATATAATTTGGCTGCCATGATTGCCCGCTTCAACGAGTACGGACGCAGCCAGGTTTTAGCCAGACGGATGCCCGGCGAGCTTTCTGAATACTCTGTTATTACTACCGATAAACCCCTTAAAAATGAAGGGCAAATTGCTCGCGTAGTGGATTTCATCGAAAAGCCTGATGAACCACAAAGATTGAATTCCGATCTCATGGCCGTTGGGCGCTATGTCCTCTCCGCCGATATCTGGCAGGAACTGGAGCACACTGAGCCTGGTGCCTGGGGGCGTGTGCAGCTAACGGATGCCATCGCCGCGCTGAATCAAAAACAGCCGGTTGAGGCGATGCTGATGACCGGAGTTAGCTACGACTGCGGTAAAAAAATGGGCTATATGCAGGCTTTTGTGAACTACGGATTGCGTAATCTTAAAGAAGGACAGAAGTTCCGTGAAGGGATTCAGAAGCTGTTGGCTTAGACAACATATAGAGAGCCATCGATAGTGTTTATACGGCAGCAGGTTTGCTCCTGACTGCCGTTTTCTTCGTTTTAAATATTGAATTTTTTACAGTTAAAATCGCTTTAAGTAGTTTTATTGTACTTGGTAAGGTTTATGTAATCAGTTGACTGGTAGCTGTAGAGCCAGGGGCGGTAGCGTACCAGTAATATTTTGAGTAATTAAGAATGGTTGAGAATGGTGCTGAAATGAAAAAGAAACTAATCATTATTGGTGCTGGAGGATTTGCAAAAGCCGTAGTGGATAGCTTGGATCATGATGAATATATCATCGTTGGTTTTCTTGACAAAATTAAATCAGAAAGCCATTTAGGCTATCCTATTTTGGGCGCATCTTTAGATGAACTAGAATTTATTGAAGACTATAAGTTCTTTATCGCTATTGGAAATCCCGATCATCGAGATGAATGGTTTACGAAAATAAAAGAGAAGGAATTAGAAACTATAAATGTCATAGATAAAACAGCAATTCTTTCGGCCAGAGCAAATTTGGGAACATGCATATATATCGGTAAAATGGCGATTGTAAATTGTGATTCTTATTTAGAAGATGGCGTTGTTGTGAATACCCGTGCACTAATTGAACATGGAAACCACATATCATATTGTTCAAATATCTCAACAAATGTTGTCTTAAATGGAGATGTACAAGTAGGTGAAAAGACATTTGTTGGTAGCTGTACCGTGGTAAATGGACAGATAAAGATAGGTAGTTCTAGCATTATAGGTTCAGGCTCAGTTGTCATCAGAAATATTCCCAATAATGTAGTGGTAGCTGGTTCTCCAACAAGACTATTAAAGGAAAGAAAAAATAATGAATAATGTTTATATTGTGGCAGAAATAGGATGTAATCATAATGGGGATTTCTTATTAGCTAAACAAATGGTAGATGAAGCTAAGATTGCAGGAGTAAATGCAGTAAAGTTTCAGACTTTTAAGGCTGATAAACTCATATCCAGGTACGCTCCTAAAGCAGAGTATCAAATAAAAGTTACCGGGAATGTTGAGTCTCAGCTTGAAATGACTCGAAAGCTTGAACTCCCATACGAGGAGTTTATTAAATTGGAAGAATATGCTAAAGAGCTTGGTTTAGATGTATTTTCAACACCTTTTGACTCTGAATCAATAGATTTCCTGGCAACCAGAAATCAAAAAATATGGAAAATCCCATCAGGAGAATTACTTAATCTTCCCTATATTGAAAAAATAGCTCGTTTACCTATAGAAAATAAGAAGATTGTTTTATCAACAGGCATGGCCACTATTGAAGAAATAAATCTTGCGCTCAAAGTTTTGCATGAGAATGGAGTTAAACCACAAGATATTACTATACTTCATTGTAATACAGAATATCCCACTCCTTATGAAGATGTAAATTTAAATACAATTTCTGGTTTTAAAGAAATTTATAGTGATTATAATATCGGTTTTTCTGATCACTCTCCTGGATATTATGCAGGAATCGCTTCTGTAGTTTATGGTATTACTTTTATAGAGAAACATTTCACATTAGATAAAAATTTTGAAGGGCCAGATCACAAAGCATCTGTTACACCACATGAATTAAAAATATTGTGTGAAGGTATCCGTGCTGTAGAAAAATCACTTGGAAGTTATAATAAGATTGTTACCAATTCCGAGCGGAAGAATAAAATAGTTGCACGAAAATCGATAGTTGCAAAGTGTGGAATTAAAAAAGGAGATATTTATAGTATTGAAAATATTACAACCAAGCGCCCGGGAAACGGCATTAGCCCTATGTTTTGGTATGATTTATTGGGTAAGGTAGCAGAGAACGATTTTGAAGAAGATGAGCTTATTTCTCATTCAGGGTTTCGAGAACAAGAGGTGTAGTTATGCCATTTAGGCGAATCGCTATCATACCTGCACGTTCAGGATCTAAAGGGTTACCAAATAAAAATATTTTAATGCTTGTTGATAAACCTATGATTGCCTATACCATTGAGGCAGCTATAGATTCGGGGCTATTTGATAGAGTTATAGTTTCTACAGATTCTATAGAGTATAAGTATATTGCTGAAAGATACGGAGCAGAAGTTCATATACGTAATAAAGAATTAGCATCAGATGCTGCTACTTCATTTATGGTTGTGAAGGACATTTTAGAAAAATATCATGATTATGATTATTTTTTTCTTTTACAACCGACTTCCCCTTTCCGTAATTCAGAACACATTATTCAAGCAGCAGAACTATTTGAAAGTTCAAATTATGCTCGCTTTTTGGTTTCCGTAACTGAAAGCGATAAAAGCGCTGATTTAATTAAACCGATAGAAAGCTCTCTGAGTTTAGGTCATTTTGATAAAGATTTTAGCAACTATCGGAGACAAAATTGCAAGCAATATATGCCTAATGGGGCTATATTTTGTGGCTACCTTGCAGACTATCTTGATAAAAAACATTTTTTTGGTAGTAATAGTATTGCTTATATCATGACTTATGAGGACTCTATTGATATAGATAATATATTTGATTTTAATGTTGCAATCATGATCCAAAATAAAAAAAATAAATCTATAAACTTAAGAAACATGATTATGCGACGTATTGAGGAGAAGAGAGAATATTTTAAATCGGTATCCCCTATTACTTTCATGGGACATTCAATTTTTGATTATTGGAGTATTAAAGTATTAGGTGGTAAACGGATTAATAATTTAGGTATTTCAGGAATAAATAGCCAACAATATTATGAACTGATCTTAAATAAAGGACTTATAAGTTCAGTAGGAGAAGATGTCTTTCTGATGATTGGATCTAATGATATTGTTGTTGAGGGGTGGAATGTTGACTATACAATTTATTGGATAAATAAAATCATCGATAAAATTCATCAAATTAATACTCAGGCAAAAATATATATCTTTTCTATTCCACCGGTTTTGGGGCGTGTAGATAGAGATAATCGCATGATAGAACATTTAAATGAAAGATTAAGTCAATACATTAACGAGTCTAAAAAGGCGATTTTGATTACATTTGACTCTTCTTATTATGATCCATTTGGCAATCTATCTTACCAATATACTAATGATGGGCTTCATTTTAATGAAGCTGCTTATGATCAGCTTGAGAAAAATATTTTGAGTGTATTCAAGTGAAAAAGAAATTATTATATGTAACGGGCTCGCGGGCAGAATACGGCATCTTGAAAAGATTATTGCTAAAACTAAAATCTGATGATTCTATTGAGCTATCTATAATAGCAACTGGGATGCATTGTGATAAGAGATATGGACTGACATATAAGGTCATTGAGGAAGATGGATTCATCGTTGATGAATTATTTGATATTGATATTAACAATAAAAATAACTCTGAAATATTAACATCAATGGCTAATTGCCAGAAATTATTTGGAGCTTATTTTGAAAAGAATAAATTTGATGCGCTAATGATCCTTGGTGATCGGTATGAGATATTCTCAGTAGCCGTTGCTGCAGCAATGCATAATATACCAATCATCCATTTCCATGGTGGAGAAAAAACTTTAGGTAATTATGATGAGTTTATACGGCATGCGATAACAAAAATGTCTCGCCTGCATTTAGCCTCTACTGAGGAATATAAAAATAGGATTGTCCAAATGGGTGAGGATCCTCATAATGTATTCAATATTGGAGCTTTAGGCGCAGAAAATGCATTATTAATGAAACTTCCTTCTAAACAGGAGCTTGAAGACAAGTTTGGATTATTATCACAACCATATTTTATGGTGGTATTTCACTCCGAAACTTTAACTCAAACATCTGTTCTGTCCCAACTGGATGAGCTATTGCAAGCATTGGGGAATTTTAATCATGAATACGATTTTATATTTATAGGTTCAAATTCTGATACAGGCGCGGATGAAATAACTAGAAATATTATTGATTTTTGTAAGGTGAATAATTCCAGGTTTTTTAAATCTATACGGCCAGAAGAATATCTTGCATTAAATAAATATTCTTGCGGGTTAATAGGTAATTCTTCTTCAGGATTAATTGAAATTCCATCGTTCTCTATCCCAACTATAAACATAGGTGATCGTCAGAAAGGGCGGGTTCGTGGGGATACGGTCATCGACTGTGGTTGTAAAGTAGAAGAAATTGAAAATGCGATACTTTTAAGTCAGCAGCTAAAAAATTCAGATAGCATAAAGAACATCGTCAACCCTTATTATAAAGATAATGTTCTTGAAAGCGCAATGAAAGCCATCAAGAATTTTCTTGATTCCAATGTTGAGCCTTATAAAGATTTTTATGATCTTAAAATATGAAGTATTGCCGGTTGAATTCCATGTCTTTACTTAAAAATTCGAGTATTTATCTTTTTTCTAATATTTTAAATGCTTTAGTTCCTTTCTTATTATTACCAATTCTGACACATAAATTATCTCCCGAAGGTTATGGAGAGATCGCAATGTTTCAGACATTAGTCAGTGGATTGGCTGCTTTAACAGGCCTTAATACAATTGGCGCCGCTAATCGTTGTTATTACGATGATTTAACGAGCGATGAATTAAAAAAATATAACGGGGCATGTTTTCATGTCTTGGCTATAAGTTCATTTTTATTAATTCTTTTGGGAGGAATATTCTCTGCTTCTTTGAGTAAATGGTTAAGCATTCCTGTATCTTGGATCTTTTTTGCAATAATTGTATCCGCTGGTAATTTTATTATTCAATTTAGACTTGGACAGTGGCAAATACGAGGGCGGGCGTGGCGCTTTGGAATGTTTCAGGTCTCACAAAGTTTATTACTGTTTCTCCTTACGATTGCTTTTCTATTATACTTTGGGTTCGGCGCTGCTAGTCGAATAAATGCTATGATTTTGGCGGCAGCTCTATTTTCTATTTTTTCATTCATAACTCTCTATAAAGAAAATTTATTAGCTCTAATGAGTTTTCGTATAGAGTTCATTAAGGATACTTTAAAATTTGGAGTTCCTTTAGTTCCACATATTATTGGTATTTTCTTCTTAAGTGCAATAGATAGGATATTAATTAATAATAAACTTGGTGTAGGTGAAGCTGGAATATATATGTTGGGTTTCCAGTTAAGTCTAGGTATGGTTGTTATTTTTGATGCAATAAATAAAGCTCTTATTCCTTGGCTTTTCAGAATATTATCAGCAAATGATATAGAGAAAATTAGCCAATTGGTTCGCTTTACTTATTTTTATTTTATAATTTTGGCGTTCTTGGGAGGACTATCATTTTGGATTGGACCATATATTGTTAGATGGCTGGCAGGCTCTGAATATCAACAGGCTACTTCCGTTATTGGCTGGCTATGTCTAGGTCAGGCTTTTAATGGAATGTATCTAATGGTGACGAACTATCTTTTTTATGCTAAACGAACTGGAAGGTTATCGATTGTAACGATTTCTTGTGGAGTCTTAAATATATTGTTGTTGATTTCTTTTATGAAATACAATGGCATTATCGGCGTTGCTATGGCTTTTGCATTATCAATGTTTATAAGATTTATCTCCACATGGATTTTGGTTTTGAAACTCAATATAATATCATGGCGTTTCTTAATTAAGAAAAAAATGTAAGTGTCAATATATTAATTGAAGTAGTAAAAGCTAATTCCTTCACCTTCACCGTCATCTTTAACTAGCTACTTTAATTATATTATCAGTAATAACAGACGTATGTTTTTTTAATGAAAGCTTCATTCATTTAAAAAATAGGTAAAAGAAAATTCCCACTGTGCAGCCTTTGGATTTTCTATGTAAACTGGAATGATACGCTGTGCAAAAATTTACCATTCAGTGCTATAAGCTAGAATTTTCATGATATAACTGTACTGAGTAGAAGCATGTATGCTATTAGCGCGATACTCAGTGTCATAAATCGATGTCAGCAGTTGTAACTGCACAGGTTGGTCGAGCATAAAGATTTTAAAATAATTTTAAATGTAGGCAGTCAGCGACATGATAGGAATGAGAAGCATATGCATCGTATTTACGAACTGCTAAGATTTAATTTTCTTTATAAAGAGCGGCTATGTTTATTGGTGTGTAACTTAGCACTATTGGCAATGTCCAAGGCTATGAACTAGAGCGATTCATTGAGTTATTTGGACTGTGACAGGTGTTTGCGTACCTTCAATTACGTGAAGAATTTTAATCGTAACGTGCTGAGAATAGGAGTTAACCTTAATATTTTAGCATAACGATTGTTAATGATAATGGACAGGATAAGGTAAATTGGGAACTCCACTCTCAAGCTAAGGATTGTTAATGAGAAATACTAGTGCCGCTAATGTTAAGGTAATTAGTTGAAAGCCTTGGTGCTATATTGGCATTAATAAAACCAGTAGAGCTAATGCGAAATGTGTTGGTCGAACTCTTTAATAGCAAATATCGGACGACAATTCAGGATTTTTATTTGTACTGAGAACAGAATGAAGTAAGAGGAATCTTGTAGCGCTGGTTGAGTGAATGCAATAGTCTCATGAGTTCCTAAATAATCTAACGCCGAGAGAGTAGTGGCTGGTGTTTGAAAAATCGATAGTCTCAAAAGTGCCTGAAACGGATTTAAGTGTGCATGTATTTATATATGAACACAATTTCATAAGACCGTTTATTCTTTTCTCTCTAAATTGATAACTATGTAAAATCATCAGCGATTTAATTAGAAACTATTTGTTCAATTTTTTTAAAAGGTACCATCCGCTGATGGAAGGGATATTTTAGTGAAGATAAATATATTTAATCTATTAAGAATTTCACTGTTGAGTTTTACCGTTATTCTTATGATATTTAATAGTCTTGGTATCAATGTGACTACTTTTGGGCTAATCATTCTTTTTTTGTATTTAGGAACAATATTTTTTTATAGACCATTAGAGTATGCAAATAATCTTATGTTTTTTATTATTATTGTTCCAATGTTAATTGGGGGGGCATTAATAGAAAATGGGACATATCTTTTTGAAATTGATACTTATAGTCATTGGAACGGAACTTTTATAAATAACCTTTTCTTTTCAATGTTTTTTATTGAATTATTACTTATAAATAAAAGTAAAGTAAAAAATAAATTGGTGTTTAGCGTCGGGAAAATTTATATAGAGGGTTTTATTGTTGTTTCTATATTTGTTCTTTATATTGCTTTTTTAAAAACAGGAATACCATTACTTAATGGGGTGCATCGTTCAGTTTATTTTAGTTCAATTGTTCCGGGATATATAAACTTACTGAAGGGGCGATTGAGTTTTGTCTGTTTGGTTTTAGGTGTTTATTACTTTACTTATAAGCATAAAAGATTCTTGATATATTTTATGCTTATTGTTCTATACCACATATTATGCTCAATAAAGGGAGGGGAGTTACTCATAGTAATTTACTGTTTTTATCTACCATCCACATTGTATTACACTGTAAGGGTACCTGAGCAAAATAAAAATAAAATCTATCGAAAAATTCAATGGGGGCTAATGTTTTTTATAGTAGCTATCTTTTCTGTTGTCTTTTTTAACTATCAAACTGTCGAAAATTATGATCGTGATACTACTGCTTTAGAAAAGATACAAAAGAGAATAGAAGCTGCTGGTCAGATTTGGTGGGTGATTAATGATGAGCACCAAGTGTCTGAGCAATTACGATGGGACAAGTTTACGGATAATTTAATAGAAGGTAATGATAAATTTGATCAAGGAATGAATCAATTGATGAATGAAGTTGTCCCAGGGAAAATCCTCAATTCTTGGCGCTCATCTGAGAACCGAGGAAGGAGCTTGGCGAATGGTTTTCCAGCAATAGGCTATTATTATTTTGGCTATTTTGGTGTGATAATGTTGTTAATTATTACTGGTACAATTATTATTATAATAAAAAATGACATTTTATCTTCATTTATAAGTGGCGATATCCTTTCTTTTCTTTTTATTGGCCCAATATTAGAACTAGTAATAAGAATGGTTGCTCAAGGTGATATCAACCTATTTTTTGAGGGGAGAACGCTGGCAATAGTCTTTGCATATATTACTTATGGGTTAATGAAGCGTGCGATGATTAGGTCAAAAACATTATGAATTACTTTTTTCTATGGAATTACAATAAACTTCCCTTCGTATATTCTATAATGAAGGAAAATGAGAAGAATATTCTGATTATTAATATTCATGATTGTCCAGAGATGGAGGCTACATTATCGGGATTGCAAGATCTTAGTCGAATACATAAAATATATTTTATAAAGAATAATTTTCAAGAGTGTTTATTTAATATTTTCTACCGAGTTTTTATTTATCCATTTAAGATAAAAAAAGAAAAAATAAATTTTTATCTGGATGGCTTTGTTGATTTCTATCCTATATATTTGGCAAATATTGGAACACCTGATCAAGTATATTTCTATGAAGAAGGTGAAAGTATCTACCAGGATAATGTTCTCTTCGTAAAGGAGAAGAATGGACTCAAAAGTAAGTTAGGTGATGTGGTTAAGAAACTTCTGTTCATAAAAAAAAATTCTATTTATGGTATTTCGGTCTTTTATGTTAGAGATAAAATTCGATTATTAAACGCTATTGAAAATAAGATGAGTTCTGGTTTTAGTTTTTTAATTGAAGAAGTCGATGATGTTGAATATATAAAGAACATGCCTATTTCGGATAAAAACGTTATTGAAAAGGTTTTCTTTGTTGACCAGTGTTTTGAAGTTTTTAAATCGCAATCGAAAACCCAAAAGAAGAGAGCGATTATATTAACTCAACCTACTTATTTGTATGGCTTGCACTCCAAAGATGAAATTGCGGGTATTTTTAACTGCTATATTAGAAATCTTATAAATGAAAATTACGATGTTTTTTTAAAATTGCATCCTAGTGAAAAGGAAGATTTATATTTATTAAATAATGTTAAAAGAATTAACGGTCGTTTCCCATTTGAATTTTTGGCTATTTTTAATGTTATTTTTGACTTAGGAGTAACTTATAACTCTACTGCAATTAAATCCAGTCTAATTAGAGATAAGTTACTTATACAAGATCTTAGTTGTTAGCTAAATATAATTATATTAATGATTAATTATATTTTCGAAATACGAACATTTATAAGGCACGATTTTGATACCGAAGAAAATTCATTATTGTTGGTTTGGACGTGGCCCTATGCCAGAACTAGCCATAGATTGCATTAATTCATGGAAAAAGATACATCCTGATTTTGAGTTTGTTTTATGGTATGAGGATAGTTTTGATATCACCAGTAATCAATATGTAAAAGAAGCTTATGACCTAAAGAAATTTGCCTTTGTTACTGATTATGTAAGGTTATATGCTTTATATCATCATGGGGGAGTTTATATGGACACTGATGTGGAATTATTAAAACCCTTGGATAAATTTCTTGAACATGATGCTTTCACTGGATGTGAAGATGATTTGATGTGTGTGACAGGAACTATGGCTTCTAGACCAGGGCATCCATGGGTTGAGCAACTACTCTCACAGTATAGCAAAAGGAAATTTATTCTACCTGATGGAAGCTTTGATAAAACACCAAATACTCAGGTAATTACTGACCTTACTATTAGTGAATATGGTTGGCGTCCTGAGAATAGTTATCAAAAACTGAAAGAGGGATTACACATCTATCCCTTTGAATATTTTTGTGCGAAACAATGGCGTACCGGTAAAATTATTATTACCTCTGAAACCCATACTATTCATCATTTCTCTGCATCATGGCATTCTGGGAAGGATAAACTAAAGCATAAAATAAGTCTTATTGTTGGCCCACGCGCAACCTATTTTATGAAAAACATCTTAAAAAAGGTTAAGTGACTTAGCATGTTCATGAATTTTATATAAAGAAATATAACTTAGGGTTGAACCATCTTAAGTTATTTAAATGAAGATATTCATAATGTGAATGTTACTATGATTTGAAGATTAGTTGCTTTAGTACAAATATATATTTGGAATGTAATGAATGAAATTTACTGTATTGCTCTCCTTATATTCTAAGGAACGAGCTGAGTATTTAATAGCATGCCTAGACAGTATCAAAAATAATACTACCCCCCCTGATCAGGTACTTATTATTTATGATGGTCCTATAGGAAAAAATCTAGAAGAAGTTGTTGATATGTATCGTGATTGTTTATCAATTGATACTGTTTCACTATCTCAAAATATTGGTTTAGGTAAAGCCCTTAATCATGGTATTGATTTCTGTAGAAATGAAATTATTTTAAGAATGGATACCGATGATGTATGTGTAAATGATCGCTTCGAAAAGCAAATAAATTTTCTGGAAAGGAATCCAGCGATAGCTTTATTGGGTGGTGCTATCGATGAGTATGATGAAAAAATGATATGCCCTAAAGGAGTTCGGTTTTAAGTTTCTGAACATGAACAGATACGGCTATACTGCAAAAAAAGAAATCCCTTTAATCATATGACTATAGCTTTTAGGAAGTCTGTCATTACAAAAGTGGGTGGGTATCATCATCATTATGCAATAGAAGATTATAATCTATGGCTGCGGGTTATTTCTGCAGGATATGAAACTCATAATATGGAGGATATACTAGTACATGTAAGAGCCGGTGGTAATATGCTTTCCCGGCGGAGAGGTATAGCATATATCAAGAGTGAAATTCAGTTGGCAAAATTAAAATATAAATTAAAAATAGATAATATTGTCGGTATTGTTTCTTGTACTCTGCTTCGCTCCTTGCCTCGATTACTTCCCGTAAGTTTATTATCCATTATCTATAAAAGATTTAGAAAATAATCGCCCTCATTTTTCTAAATTAGATATTATTAAATAATATGAAAAATATGGCTTTTTAGAGCCTAATAATCTTATAGATAATCTTTAGTATTAACTATAGCCAATAAAAATGGTTGTTAAACTGACCAGGTCGATTAATATCTTAACTTCATTAAAGCCGCGTATATGACGCGGTCACCAATCTGACAGGAGTATCTCATGTCCAAACAGCAAATCGGCGTCGTTGGTATGGCCGTCATGGGGCGCAATCTTGCGCTAAATATTGAAAGCCGTGGCTATACCGTCTCCATTTTCAACCGCTCGCGTGAAAAAACTGATGAAGTGGTTGCTGAAAATTCCGGTAAAAAGCTGGTTCCATACTACTCGGTGCAGGAGTTTGTCGAATCACTGGAGAAGCCGCGTCGCATTTTGTTGATGGTAAAGGCGGGAGAAGGAACCGATAAGACCATCGCATCCTTGAAGCCTTACCTTGAAAAAGGCGACATCCTGATTGATGGTGGCAATACCTTCTTCCAGGATACGATCCGCCGCAATCGGGAACTTTCAGAAGAAGGATTTAACTTTATCGGTACTGGCGTTTCTGGCGGGGAAGAAGGCGCGCTAAAAGGCCCCTCTATCATGCCCGGTGGGCAGCAGCATGCCTATGAGTTGGTTGCGCCTATCCTGAAACAAATTGCCGCCGTTGCTGAGGACGGGGAGCCCTGTGTGACATATATAGGCCCCGATGGCGCGGGTCATTATGTAAAAATGGTGCACAATGGTATCGAATATGGGGACATGCAGCTTATTGCTGAAGCCTATGCTTTATTAAAAGGCGGCCTGAACCTATCGAATCAGGAATTAGCTCAAACGTTTACAGAATGGAATAATGGCGAGTTAAGCAGTTATTTGATTGATATCACTAAAGATATCTTTACCAAGAAAGATGAATCAGGCAATTATCTGGTTGACGTGATCCTTGATGAGGCTGCCAATAAAGGCACCGGAAAATGGACCAGCCAGAGCGCGTTGGATCTTGGTGAGCCGCTTTCACTCATTACCGAGTCGGTATTTGCCCGCTATATTTCCTCCCTCAAAGCACAGCGTGTGGCTGCTTCAAAAGTATTATCTGGCCCGCGGCCGCAGTCGGCTGGTGATAAGGCTACCTTTATTGAGAAGGTGCGTAGGGCGCTGTATTTGGGCAAAATAGTTTCTTACGCTCAAGGTTTTTCTCAGCTTCGGGCGGCCTCCGAGGAGTATCACTGGGATCTTAATTACGGTGAAATTGCAAAGATTTTCCGTGCCGGTTGTATCATTCGCGCGCAATTTTTACAAAAGATTACCGATGCTTATGCTGAAAACAAAGCTATCGCCAATCTGCTATTAGCACCTTATTTTAAAAATATCGCAGATGAATATCAGCAGGCTTTGCGAGATGTGGTTGCTTATGCAGTACAAAATGGGATACCTGCGCCGACCTTCTCAGCCGCAATTTCCTATTATGATAGTTATCGTTCAGCCGTGCTGCCGGCGAATCTTATCCAGGCTCAGCGAGATTATTTTGGCGCTCACACTTACAAGCGCACGGATAAAGACGGTGTCTTTCACACTGAATGGCTTGAAGGTTAAAAGCCTCCCATAGCATAAGTTAACCCTTTTTAAAACCAGCTGGTGAACGGCTGGTTTTTTTGTTTTTGGCTGTTGCTCATTGTGGGTTCTGTTACCATAACATTAGGTAGCTAAACAAAAATATTGATAGGGCATTAGTGGAAATTTTATGAAAATAATGGTGACGGGCGGAGCCGGTTTCATTGGTTCGGCGGTAGTAAGAGAGCTGATTGAAAATAGCGATGCCGACGTTATGGTTATAGATAAACTTACTTACGCTGGCAACCTGGAATCATTACGGCCAGTATCTAATAATGCCCGCTTTCATTTTTCGCATACCGATATCTGTGATGATGCATCATTAACCAGTCTATTTGAGCGTTTTCAGCCGGATGTGGTTATGCATTTAGCAGCAGAAAGTCATGTTGATCGCTCAATCGATGGGCCCGATGCATTTATTAAAACTAATATTGTAGGAACCTATAGGCTGCTTGAAGCTTCTCGATCCTATTGGTGCTCTTTACCCAGGGAACGCCGTGCGACGTTTCGTTTTCATCATATTTCAACGGATGAAGTGTATGGCGATCTGGAACATGATTCAGACTTCTTTCGAGAAGATACGCCTTATGCACCTAGCAGCCCTTATTCTGCATCTAAGGCTTCCAGCGATCACCTGGTGCGAGCCTGGATGCGAACCTACGGTTTACCAACAATTGTGACAAATTGTTCAAATAACTATGGGCCTTATCATTTTCCGGAAAAATTGATTCCACTGACGATTATTAATGCGCTGGCTGGAAAAACGCTTCCCATATACGGAGACGGCAGTCAGATCCGAGATTGGCTTTATGTTGAGGATCATGCAAGGGCGCTTTGTTTAGTGGCCAGACAGGGGAAACCGGGCGAAACTTATAATATCGGCGGCCATAACGAGCGTAAAAATAGAGATGTTGTAAAAACTATTTGTGACTTATTGGATGAGTTGAATCCGTTAAGGCCAGGCGATATCAGGCATTACAGCGAATTAATTTCTTTCGTCACAGATAGACCTGGTCATGACAGACGCTATGCGATCGATGCTTCTAAGATTGCCAGCGAATTGGGTTGGGTGCCTTTAGAGACTTTTGAATCTGGTATCCGCAAGACCGTTATTTGGTATCTTAATAATCAGGGATGGTGGAAACATATCATGGATGGGTCATACACAGGGCAACGTTTGGGGTTAAAAAACTGACGATGGGCAATGTAACAATGAAAGGGATTGTGTTGGCAGGCGGATCGGGCACTCGGCTATATCCCACTACGCGCGGCGTATCGAAACAGTTATTGCCCATTTATGATAAGCCAATGATTTATTATCCCCTTTCTGTCCTAATGCTGGCAGGTATTCGGGATATTTTAATTATCACTACGCCCGATGATTTAAGCGCTTTTCAGCGATTATTAGGTGATGGCACCCAATTTGGCATTCGTATAACCTGGAAAGTGCAACCAAGGCCTGAAGGGCTAGCGCAGGCTTTTATTATCGGCGAGGAGTTTATCGGTGGCGAACCTTGTGCTCTGGTTCTGGGCGATAATATTTTCTTTGGCCACGGCTTTGGGCATAGGGTTGAAAAGGTGGCTCAAAAGGCAAAAGGCGCAACTGTTTTTGGATATCAGGTCACGGACCCTGAGCGTTTTGGTGTAATTGAGTTTAATGACGATTATCAGGCGATATCATTAGAAGAAAAGCCGTTAAATCCCAAGTCCAATTGGGCGGTAACAGGGCTTTACTTTTATGATGAGCGAATAACTGATTTTGCTCGCCAGGTTAAGCCTTCTGCGAGAGGTGAGCTTGAAATTACTTCAATTAATCAAATGTATCTGGAAGATGCCTCGCTGAGCGTTGAGCTCTTTGGGCGGGGATTTGCATGGCTTGATACCGGAACCTGGGATAGCATGACAGAGGCATCTCAGTTTGTGCATACGATTGAAAAAAGACAGGGTCTCAAAATTGCCTGTCTTGAAGAGATCGCCTGGCGTAAAGGATGGATCTCTACCGAACGATTAATGCATGAAGCAGCGCTGCTTGGGAAGACGGAATATGGCAATTATCTTACTTATCTTCTCCAAGATTATAGCAGGTAACCGCTTAATTTTTATGCCCTGAATATGCTCAGTTTGCTGATTTTTAGCTTTTTCTTAACGAGGATGCTTACCGCTCTGACCCACTCTATGTAATACTAGGGGCTTTACTTTTGGTGTGATGTATCGCCTTTTAATAATTTTATAGGGTTACTATGAGTCCAGATACTTATTCCGCAGACCATTCTCGCACCTCAGCGGAGAATGTCGATCTGCTGGATATTGTGATGCAATTGTGGCGGGCAAAAGGCACTGTGTGCATTTTTATTGTGGTGTGTATTCTGCTGGCGGTGGCCTATTTATTTGTCGTGCAAGAAAAGTGGACCTCCACGGCGGTGGTAACGATGCCGGATGCCGGGCAGGTTGCAAATTATAACAACTCGATGAGCATTATTTACGCGCAGAATCGCGCAAGCGCTCCCAGCGTGACGGATATTCAGAATCGTTTTTTCGGGCGTTTTAATTCACTGATGTCTGCGCTATCCGAAGAACTGGACAACCAACAAGAACCAGAAAAATTAACCATTGAACCCGCAGTAAAAGGGCAATCAATGCCGCTTAAAATCAGCTATGTAGGGGCGAGTGGTCCTGAGGCGCGTAAAACCCTCACTGCCTATATGGCGAAGATTAATCAGCGCGTGATTGAAGAGATGAACAAAGACCTGGTCATCAACATCAACGCCACAATGAAAGACCTGAAAAGTTCGCTCGATACGCAGATGATGGTGGCGAAAGAGCAGCGTAAGCAGCGCCTTGAGGTGTTAAATCAGGCGTTAAAAATAGCAAAGCAGAGTAATATACAGAATACGCTAGTTCAGCAGGCGGAAACACTTTCTGAAGACACGCTATTTGCGCTGGGGAGTAACGCCCTGGAAGCGACAATTGAAAATGAGTCAACGCGTCCGCTGCCGTTAAAAGATCAGTACTATAACACTTTGCAGTCCTATATGGCCGTTAAAGCGCTGGCGAAGAAACCAGATACCGTCGCCTCTTATCACTATGTCATGAAACCCAGCCTTCCTATTCGACGCGATAGTCCGAAGCGCGGGCTAACCTTGATTTTATCGGTGTTAGTGGGCGGAATGCTCGGCGCCGGGTTTGTGCTGGCGCGTAATGCGCTGCGAAACTATAAATCGGAAGCGGCGCGGTAAAAGTAGCGCTTGTAATTGTGATTCAGGCCCGAATGCCTGAGTGAAAAAAGCCACTTGCTGTGATAAGTGGCTTTTTTTTACCTGCTAAAAACCACCTCTTATGGGCGTGGTTATCGACCTGGTCTCGTTCCGCCTGTAAAAACCTGCCCATGCAAAAACCTTTTCGTTGTGCAACTGATAAAGCATTAACCCTGAGCAGGTTTCAAAGTGTCAACAACGGGTAAAAAGTGATCCACTTACCGTCACCACCAACGGTCTAA
>CALYPF010000094.1 GCA_945271245.1 uncultured Enterobacteriaceae bacterium
TGGATCAGTTTTCAACCGCTGGGGTGGATCAGTTTTGCACCGTTGGTAACAGTAACTGCTTAACCATCATATCAACTGTTTTGGTTTCGCTGCGGTGCAGGCCAGCACCACCTACTATCTGATACTTCACGTTTTCTCCTGCACCACTAAATTTTTGTTGGTGGTAGTCCAGTAAAAATGGATGTAGTTATCTAAGACAGCGCATAGATTGTGCCTGCCTAACCCTAAAAAGTGTAATTATGAAAAGTAACGCTAGAAATTCTATACCGTTCGCAAAGAGAACACTTTTCAAAGATATATCATCATCTTGAACATGTCACTATAATGGTGAATCCATAAGATGCGAACACCACATCTTGTGCCACTCAGCAAACAGGCTGTAGCCATACTGATAAAACTTCAGACATGGGCAGTTGAAAATGGTCTGGTCTTTACGGGAGCACATGACCCGCGTAAACCAATCAGCGAAAACACCGTAAATAAGGCCCTTAGGTGCCCTTGAACCACTATATCCAGACAGCCGTTGAGCTTAAGTTAACGTTACCGAGTGACGTTGATATTCCCTCGGTGAGAGATAACCAAGGCACCATGAGGATGCTATTCGTTATAGTGTTCGAACGCCTCCGCAAGGTTTTTTACTGCCGTTAACACGTCCGGTTTAGGTATGATACTGATGTAATCGCTCTTCATCGTTTTCACGAACCGTTCTCTCATTCCATTACTCTGAGGGCTACTGACTGCCGTCGTGCAGAGCTCCAGATTCAACTCTCTGGCGAACTGCCGTGTTTCATGAGTTGTATAAGCCGAACCGTTATCGGTCAGCCACTGGATGGGCCATCCCGGTCTATCGCCAAAGCGTTTTTCTATCGCTCCTGACATGACATCCTGCACCGTTGCTTTGCCATAACCTCCCGTGCTTGCGGCCCAGTCTATGGATTCAAGATCGCAACAGTCCAGTGCGAACGTGACACGCAGTTTTTCGTCATCATCACAACCGAACTCAAAGCCATCGGCACACCAGCGCGGGTCGCTTTCCTTCACCGATATTCGGGCCTTTATGTTCCCTCTGCGGTCGTGAAGGTTTGTCATGTAATAACAACAGGTTATTCTCGCTCATTATTCGATAAACGCGATTTGCATTCACGAACTGCAGTCCTTCGTTAAGACTGCCGTCTGAGAATAGCCCGGACACGACGATAGCCATCGAATCGCTGAACAGCGTCATTCGGCAGGCGATAAAGAAGGTGTCGTTACGGGGAAGTCATCTTCACAGAGATTTTCAGTCAGTTAGCATTACCGACATTCATTCACCAACTTACCGGAGATAATCAATGTCAAAACCCCGATGGACCATTGAACAGAAAAGGCAGCACGTTGCTGCCTGGCGCGCCAGTGGTCTTACACGTCAGCAATACTGTGAACTCAACGATATTCCCTTCACATCACTTCGCGAATGGCCGCAGGATGTCGCAAAAGCTGAACGCCGGGCAAATGAACCGACCGTTCTTCCCGTTCATATTGCGCCACCACTGCATGCTGATGTACCACAGCCCGTCACGAATGAGCCAGTCACGCTCTTCCTTCCCGGCGGAGTACGGATGTGCTGTCAGCCGTCACAACTTACCGATGTCTTCAGGGCGCTCAAATATGCTCAGTCCTGATAATGTCTTCATCGCGATTAAACCTGTTGACATGCGCCGGGGCATCGACACACTGACGCAGTATATACAGGATGAACTCCGGTCGACATGGCATGAGGGAGCCGCCTTCGTCTTTGTTAACAAAGTCCGTTCGCGTATCAAAGTTCTCCGGTGGGATAAACACGGGGTGTGATTGTGTACCCGCCGTCTGCACAAAGGCAGCTTCCGCTGGCCACGTGCAAATGATGCTGCCTGGCACCTAACTCCCGACGAGTTTAACTGGCTGATTGCCGGTGTTGACTGGCAGCAGGTTAAGGGACATGACCTGACGAAATGGGGCTGGCAGAATGAACCTGAACTGCGCCCTGAAAACACGCAAAATACACTGCTAACTCAGTGAAAAATAATGAATATCCGTATCTGGAGTGGTATACTCCCCTGTATGGATATCTCCGCTCTCAACACCACGAATGACATCGAAAAACTGCGTGCTATGGCACTTACCATGATACAAAAAGTCATGTCGGAGAATGCCGAAAAAGAGCGGGAATTACTGGAGAAAAGCCGGCGCATCCAGCTTCTGGAAGAAATGCTGAAACTGGTTCGTCAACAGCGCTTCGGTAAAAAATGTGAAACGCTGGCTGGTATGCAACGCTCCCTGTTCGAAGAGGATGTTGATGTCGATATCGCCGCGCTTACCGCACATCTGGATAAACTGCTCCCGCAATCCCCTGAAGAAGACGAAAAAGCGTCCCGTTCACGCCCGATACGCAAACCCTTACCGGCTCATCTTCCACGGGTGGAAAAAATTATCCAGCCGGACACTGACCATTGCCCTGAATGTGACGAGCCGCTGCACTATATCCGTGATGCGGTGAGTGAAAAGCTGGAGTATATTCCCGTTCACTTCGTGGTGAACCGTTATGTCCGTCCGCAATACAGTTGTTCCTGTTGCCAGAAGGTGTTCAGCGGTGAAATGCCGGCACATATCCTCCCGAAAAGTGCCGTTGAGCCATCAGTCATCGCACAGGTGATCATCAATAAATACGGTGACCACCTGCCTCTGTATCGCCAGCAACAGGTCTTTGCCCGTTCAGTGTCGGGCTGCCCGTCAGTTCGATGGCTGACATGGTTGGCGCGGCGGGTGCCGCATTATCTCCCCTGGCGGCGTTACTCCATCGCGAGTTGATAAACCGTCCGGTGGTGCATGCAGATGAGACTACCCTGAAGATCCTGAACACTAAGAAAGGCGGTAAATCCTGCTCCGGTTATCTGTGGGCAACCAGCCTTCCGCCTCGTCCGGATCCGCTGTTTCCAGTGTCATCAGGAGCCGGCTGCATGCTTCCCCTGCCGTTTTACCCAGCGTGGCCCGCTGCGAAAGACGGATGCGGTTTCCGGCACCCAGCCCACTGCGGTTATCGATATGGACCTTAACCGGATCGGGTTCGGTGATAAGTGCGCGGGTATCCGGTGCCAGCAGACTCACCAGAGCCCGGATGCCTTCAGCATTGCGGGTGGGTAATCGCATGGCACCCAGTAAGGCCAGGAAACGGGAAACCGGCGTTGCCACCTGTTCAGCGGTGCCGGGTATACCGAGTCCGACCAGTCCCAGCAGACACTGCGATGTGGCATCGCGCCCCCCCTCCTCGAAAGTGGCCGGATACGCATATTTTCGCCAGATCCGGTAGTACTGGGTGGTGATGCGGTGGCTGAAAATATCCAGAAATGAGGTGAGCGCCTCATGTCCTTCACGGCGCTGCGCAATATCATCCAGCCAGGACGTCGGCAGAGGTGAGTCCACCCCATACATTCCGAGAAATGTCGTGCGGATCGTTGGGGGTAATGTCGGACGGTCTTCGTCGATCTCCACCGCTTTCAGGGTGCTGACCGGGAATCCCATCCCGGGCCAGGGCCTGAATCGCACCGGGTCATCGCCCGGATGGCTGGTCGTGCCCAGTTTTGGCCCGTCCGGATTTTCCAGCTCCAGCAGCTGGCAGAAACGATAAAAACTGGCCCGCCAGATATCGTTGTTAAGGGCCAGGGCCTGCGTCAGCCCGGTACGTGCTGGCTGTGATTCTCTTTCCATCTCAGTCGTTTCCCTGTGGGTTGCAGTACCAGTGTGAGCTGGTTGAAAAGGTGAACATCAGCATAGAGCGCAAAGAAACGGTGCAGCATCTCCCCGAAGAGATTCACATCGCCCTCGCCGGCAAAATTATCCATATTCAGCGTGACCTCAATGTCCACGCCACGGAGCATAAAGCCCTTTTCAAAACGGCGGATCAGGGTGTGCTTCACAGCAACGATGGCTTCAAGCCGGCGGCGGTTCATTTCATCGTCGGTCCAGTCATAGAGCGCCAGCGTCCCCCGCAGCACCTCCGGATTGTCCATCATGCTGAGAAAGTTTGATCCGAGGTGACTCATCACCCGCCAGTGAAACCGGTCATTTGCCGGGGGATACAGTGGCATCGTCGGTGCGGTCAGGTTCAGGACTCTGACGGGGACTTTGCCGGTTTTGACCACCCTGTCCAGGAGCGTACTTTCCAGCGCCCTGCGCGGAAGCTGCCCGTTGGTCGCGGTGATTCGCATCGAGAGGGACTCCGGTTTATCGGACAACTGCTCCAGCTCGAACGAACGCCCCCCGAGAACTAACCATGTGTCATACAGGCCGGAGGGTCCCCGTTTCACACGGGTGTGGTAATAACGTTCAGGAGCATCGTGGCGCATCATACCGCCCCGGTGCCGGAAGCTGGTGAACGGGACATAAGGGTGTCTGCCGTTCTTCACCGAGCCGTGAATGTTATCGACGCTGTAAATTTCGGTGTGACCATCCTGAAGACGCAGCGGCCTGAGCAGGTACTCGTTATCCAGCGGGTTAAGGATCAGCGGGTCGGCTTCCAGGGTAAAGAGATTGATAACCGGCGCACAGTGCAGGCGGAAGTTTTCTGTCTCAAAAGGCAAACCGGATGACCAGGCTTCACTGAGCACAATGTCGATTTCAAACCAGGTACTGGCCGCAGTGAGCCCAATGGTGTCGAGGCCGCGCAGTTCAACAAACATAAACTTCGGACGGAAGCTGAAATACTCCAGCAGCAACTGGTAACCACTGAAGGCTGTATCAGCTTTCTTCCACAGGCAGTCATTGTCGTCAAAGCCCATGGGTCTGCACCAGCCGTCAAACTGACGACGTCCGGTATATGTCCCGGCATGACGCGCATACATGGCATGTACACGCCGGGTCATTGCCAGATGTAGCGCAGCACTTACCGGCGCCTCTGCGTTAAGAAAAATGGCGACTTTGTCGATCCCGGCTTTACTCCAGTCCACTTTTTCAGGGCATTCGAAGCGCAGACGGATAGCAGAGCGGCCATCGGATTCAGTATGGAGACGGGCATCTGCAAGGTGCAGCGGTTGTAGCAACACATCGCGGGTCGCCCGGTACTGGCAGGCGGTTTTATGCGGCCCGACAGGACGGGACAGAACGGAAAAGCCTTCAGCCAGTATTTCGGCCTGACGCAGACTACGCCAGTCAGGCGAGAACTCAACGATGGCCAGCGACGGGATAGTCCGCATATAGTGCGGCCACAGCAGACTCACCAGACCTTCGGTGAGCTCCGGCAGGTCATCATCCAGCTTTTCACGCAAACGTCCCATCAGGAAGGCAAAGCCTTCAAACAGACGTTCCACACTGGGATCGCAGGCACCAGGCTTATCCAGATTCAGCATTGCTGACGTAATCCACATTCAACAGTGCAATACGCAACCGTTCTTCCGGCCCTGCCTCTGTCTGCCGGCACTCATCCAGGACATCCTGCCATTGCCGGCGAAGACGGGGCGATTCATTCAGTTCTGTAAAACAGTATTTATCCGCCAGATAATCAATTCGTGTACGCATACTGAAAAGAATTCCGTATAAAGATTCAGCAGACAAAACTTTATCAGTCTGTAAAAATTAACGGAAGAGTCGATATTTCTCCCGGTCATCACCGGATGATTGTTGCAATAACCAGTGGCATCAGAGACTGAACAGCCGTTTTTAACGCAACGTATTGCTCTGATGTATCAGGCCGGGTAACCCGAAAACACCTTTCCACCCGACATTGTCCGCCCGTATCCATCCCCCGCCAGGTCTGCTGCAGTAAATCCACCACTTGCGAACATTGTTCATCAACTGTGACACTGGCTCGCGGGTGACAAATACTCGTCTGGCTGAGCAGCAACAGGCATCGCATTGTTGCTCCTCCATGTTGTTCCCGCAACCAGCGTAATACCACCGGCGATGATGGACTGGTCGTGTGATTACGCTCAGTAATACGTTCATAAAAGGAAGTACAGAATGCATGAATCTGTTGCCCGTTGATGTTTCCTTCTGCCGAATGGAGCGTGAAGTGAAATGCCAGCAGACGCGGCCAGTGGTCCACCCCCTGCTGAACAAAACGCCGGATTTCCCCCGGCGCTGAAAGTAAGGCTTCGGTTATTTGCACTATTTTACCCCTGTGAATTTTGTTAAGCCGGTGCAGACACACGGAAAACGCACATCAACACCAGCACAGTACGATACAAACACCAGTGACTGACGGGACGAAAGGAATAACGAATCAGTCAGGAAAGAGCTACAACCTGCTGGCTGACCGGAGAGGGTCAGCAGGAAAATGAACGGTAATGTCGCCAGCACCAGGGACAGAGCTGATTTCCGCAATACCAGCGCCGGCATTTTGCACATTGCCAGCGTACCGGCATCACAACTCGTTTCATGCTGCTCCTCGTGATTCCTCAATTCGCTGCTGCATCCACTGCTCTACTTCACTTTTGTACCAGCGGCTGCTGCGCCCCAGTTTGATGGGTTTAGGGAAATGACCTTCACTGATCAGCCTGTAAAACCATTTATCGGTCATGCCGGTGAAACTGGTGATGTAGTTCATGTCGATCAGGGGATCGTCGGCACGCAGCAACACGCTGTCGTGGCTTATTGTGGTCAACATGGTCAGAATATCCTCTGTGAGATTGATGAAGAATGGGGTAATACGAGGTATGGGATGGAATGCTGCTTTCAGCACTGCCAACCGGGATTACCGGCGAGGCAACGGGCTTCCGGATCGCGCACTCCACGGCGATCGCGGGCGAAATCACTGAACGCCCAGATAAGGTCCTTAAACAGGGCTTCGCAGTCCGGTGACCGGCGATCCAGTACCACATCCCGGGTGATCTGCTTCTGGTACGGCTTTGCTTCACCTGGTGACGCGAAACCCAGCACGTTACTCCAGGCATCCAGAATCAACCGATCCAGTTCGGGGCCGTCGAAATACTCCTGTCTGACGCACAGCACCACATGGTATTCCGGTTTTTCAGGATGACGGGTCAGGAGCCAGCAAAGGTCACGTCCGGGTGTTGCATTCATCAGCGCACTGACGGTTTCGATAAAATCCATACCAAACCAGGTCGTTCTGCTGTTGAAGGTATTGTCATATTCACACGGCAGACGAAGCAGGATCCGCCGTATCCGTGAGCCGGACTGCTCACGCAGCGCACGCTCAAGGACGCCGATGACTTTGTTCTGATAAGATGGCCAGAAGGGGGCCAGGCTATAGTCGAAATAAGGGATAGCATTCATAAGATATGCTCCGTTATGCGCAGCCCACAATGCGTCCTGCCCGTGAATAAGCTGACGTGTTATGGTTTGCGGATGGGGTTGATGGAATAAGTGAAGAACCGGGGCAGAACGGGAAGATCAGGTCACCGACAAGGGACAGAACACCGGATGTGGTTCAGAGTGAATGATCTCCGTTGACTTCAGTTCACATCATTAAGCAAGGCGGTAAGGTTTTACCGACGGAATGTTTCCAGGACAGGAAGCTCAGGATTTAAGCTTCAGAAGTGAGGCTTACGAGGACGCCCTGCAGCAGGTCGTTCAGGAACTTCACTGCAACCGTATGCGCACAGTCCGTCTTTTTGCTCTTCTTTCGCCAGATAATGCAGGACACCGCGAATATTATCGATGCTCCCGGGATCGTTATGACGCACGGGAATGTTGATGTTGTATGTATAATGCGGCTGATATGTACAGCGGTGTGCCGAACCGCTGTTATGCGTAATAGACTGCCAGCATTCCGTAATCCGCTCCGCAAAGGGATATATTTTTTTAACCCTCTGACGATCGAGCCAGAAAACCGCATGCGCATGAAAACCATGATCAGCCGTCCATTCAATCACCCAGAAGAAACCAACGATATTTTCAAATTGTTCCACCTGCTCCAGCAGCATACGCAACTGCAATTCAAGCCAGCGATGATCAGGTTGTAAGAAATCAGGCGTATCTTTCCTGTAGAAGAAATCCATGCGTAAGGCCCGCAGGCGGGAATAGCGTGCGACCAACTGATTGATGTGATTGTCAAGTAAAGCGGTAAAAAACCAGTTTGGTGTGTAAGATTTAGGCATGCTGATGACTCCTGAAAGTTAATGACGTTTTAAGTGCTGTAAACGAATTAATGCTTTCGCTCATAATCAGATCTAAAACGGTAATAACTTACAGACGGTATTTATCAGGCATGCTGTAACAGAATGGATACGTCGGTTATTAACGACACGTAGCGTTGTGCAGAAATAAATGGATTATCTGATGGTATTAGCTAAAGAGATGAGATAAACGAGGAGTGAATAAAATACAGAATCAATAAACATCACGAAATACTGCAAAATATGCGATAAAAACCCACGATCAGAAGTTCAAGAAACATATTACGACTAATCACCATCATAAATTACAAACTTGCTCTCAATGGTTCTAAAAAACCGTGTACAAGGCCAACACGATACCTGTAACCCAATAAACTTACACGCACTCATTTTATCTGTTAAAAACAACTCATGTTCAAGATATGAACGTTAACGGGTACACGGTACCAGAATGAAACATACCATGGATGGATAATTTTCATTTTGTTTAAAATACAAGATAATCAGGAACGAACAAACACAATCAGAAATTCACTCTATTAATTCTGTTATTTACCCTGCTCGGCTAATCGTTACAGAATAATGGATACCTTATTAAAGAGTAAGCATTCAGTTAATCAGTAATGACAGAGAAATTGATGTTCACCAGAATAGTTAAAACACTTCAGATAAACAATCATTGTTAAGCAAATACGGTTCATAATGGATAAATTAGAATCAATTACTGTTTTACTGAAGATGAGAATAGATGAATATCAACAATAGCGTAGTAGAGAATAACTTACCTGAACATCATATGAGTTACAGTAGTTATGATTGAGGGATGGAGTGAATACGATAACAAGAGTAATACTAATGGAATGTGTAAAGATTGAGAGTGAGTGAAGACAGGAAGTAAATAACAATAGAGATTGTATGAAAAAGGGAGTGAATAAAGAATATATAAAGAATAAATATAATTATAGTAATAAACCTAAATTAAAATCATCCTTGTTTGATGAGTAAAAATAATTCTAGAAAATGAATCTGTCTGAAAACTCTTTCTCAGAGATTAACCGATCAGATGCTCAACGGACTCAATAAATTGGCTGAGTCAGGTTACCTCATCCACACTCTATTTGTTTCTAGAAGGATCTACCATTTTGTTCATCTACCGGAACACATCAATTTAGTAACTCGATAATATCGGTTATGTAGATATTTATCGTTGCTACCAATGCCTAGATTATTATTCTCCAAGTATTTTCTTGACTTACAGGCTAATTTTGAAACAAATGTCATGCTATTTTAGGAAAAGAACCTATGCAAAAGTCTGCTATGAGCGAGGAGCAGATATTCATCTGGTATACAAAGACAATATCGCTTAAGTCATCAGTGCTGCCACTTTAACCACTAGCTCTGCTCTTTTTGGACTTTTGAGCTAAAAATTAAATCTGACAGTGTGATAAGGTGCAAGTTTCTGAAAATACGCCAGTTGTTTTACACTCAAAAGCCCCCATTACTATCTGATGTTAATGGCGCAGCAGTTATCTTTCAGATTATTAAGGGGAAACAAGAGTATGGCAAGATGTACAGCTCCTGTACGTGGACATAGCTCAGCAGCAGCTGCTGCTGCCTGTCCCGCATGTCGTAATCGCAGTGGTTATCGCCGCAGTAGCTACAGTTATGATAGTTACCCTTCTTACTCATCAGGCTCTAGCGGTGGCGGAAGTTATGGAGGCAGTAGCGGTGGTTCCAGCAGCAGCGCGAAGCCACGTTGGTCAAAATCAGGGTCTTCCGTTTCTTACACAACAGCCCAAGTACAATCACTCACACCAATTCGACAAGCGGTAGAGAAACTTGCCATTGAGCAACCTGATCTGCGTGATGTCTTTCTTTGCCATGCTTGGGATGACCGACAAGGTATTGCCAAAGAGTTACACGATTTGCTCGAAGCGGCAGGTGTCAAAGTATGGTTCAGCGAAAAGGATCTTGCCCTTGGTGTTCCGATGATGCGTGCCATTGATAAAGGATTAGCAAACTCTCGAATCGGCTTGGTTTTAGTGACACCTGCATTGTTAAACCGTCTTCCTAAAGAAGGCGTTGCTGATAAAGAACTTTCCGCCTTACTGGCAGGCAACCAACTCGTTCCCATCGTGCATAACACGACGTATGAAGCTCTCCGTAATGTCAGTCCTTTGCTTGCATCCCGAAGCGGCCTCGACACGGGAGAAGATACATTGGCAGTTGTTGCAACAAAAATTGCAGAGCTGATCACTGTTTAGTTTATCCAAGCCACCGTTAAATATTTCCAGCTCATGAATCTGGTCTGCTATTGCAGGCCAGATATCAGTCAATACTGAAAGGTTTGACCTGCTCCCCGTTGATTAACATAGACTGATATAGCAACTTCCGCTTTTGGCACAAAGCAGACCATGAGAAGATAGACGCTATAACATTTGAGTCCTACCAATCGATCTGTTCATTTCCATAAATGGCAGTAAATGCAAATAACCAGAACAGCCAGGCGCTTTTCGACTTATGGTCGATGTTGCAAAGAGTGAGGAGTGGAAAGCAAGCGTGCGAACGAAAGTAGATGGCAATCCATTGCATTACTTCAGGACGACTTTTCAGAAAGCGAGCTAAGGGCGTCAGCCAACGCCCTTACCGTGGCATAAGCTCAGGCACCGGATGCCGTTTTACAGGGCTCACCTGCCATCCAGTAAACGCCCCGGCCCACGACTGCAACCATAATTACGTTGACCAGAACCGTCATGCTGCTTCGTCTCATACTTCACGAGATAACAGGCTCTCTCCATGGCTTTCTGCATCGCTTCCACATCACCACGCTTGACCCAGAGCACAGCGGATCCACCAGATTTTTTGTCAGAAGCTTTCCGGGTATCAGAACATCCACCCGACAAAGGCGTATCATCGGAAGAAGGGCGAGCATCAGATGATGCCGGTTTACGGAAAGGCGTCCGCCTGGAAAAATGAACCAGTCCATTACCCTGCCAGGGTTCAAGATGCAGAGCGCTACACCATGCCAGCTTGATCAGCGTCGCCAGCGAAGAAGGAACGGTGAAATCCCCTAGCGAGCACCAGGTATCTTTGTTGAGCAGTAATATCACGTGATAATGTTTCCTGCCTTTTTCCTTGCCAAACTCCCGACACCAGAAATAACGCAGAGTGGTTGCACGCACACGCTTGTTGGCACGTCGTTTATGTCGCTGGTAAGCCTGAATTTTTGCTTTCAGGGATTCGAAAAAACGAGAAATCACCGCTGAATCCGAATCGGGATCCATGATGGTGACAGGCATATACTCAGGGAAACGTAAATCCATCCGGATTAACGAGACGACACGGTGTTGCGCCAGGGCACTGTTGAGAATACTTTCAAAACGGGATAACCAGTAAGCATTGTGTATTGGTTGATTCATGATGAGAGATCTCCGTTGATTTGGATTGACTTCACATCATTAATCACCGCGGTAAAACTTTACGGCATCCCGCCATTGAGCAACGCCAATGGCTCCTGATTAAAACAGAATGAATCCCCCACGAAGAAAAAATAAACCTACACGCAGAGTAAAACACACAACAACGGCATAAATGGTTTTTAAAAACTACAAAGCCTGAAGGGAAACGGATCCACAGAACGTGCAAACAAAACACCAAAAACGCAATCAGAACGCTTTCTGCTGCCGTGAATCAACAACAATACCAAAACCTACAGCTTAACCACAAAACTCAATCACAGAGCCGAATAGCGTGTTTAAAACCTGTTTACAGATAACCCTGCCACAAGAACAAAGTTCACCAATATCAGAATCGATTTTCTCATCCTGAAAATGTTACGTTTCACTACACAGCATAAAAACGATTAACTATTGATAACGTAAAACTCATCTGAATCAAAACACCAGAACCAATCATCACGCTTTTCCTGAAAAGAGCCTTGCGCTGAGAAAAAACACCAGGGTCAGTTAATCATCTCATCAATCTCATCGTTACAAAAACATCCATAAAACCATTTAACAAAATCATCGTAAGCACACAGTAAATCACGCCAGGTTATCTCAGCCAAATTTTCGTTTTACATAAAGACACTTGTCTCAGGTTAACGACTAAAAACACAAAAACTCAGAAAAGGTTAAACGTAACTTCAGAAAAATAGAATATCATATTGATTGCTTAAACAGGAAAGATTGTTTTGTAGTAGCATTAAGCTGATTTTAGTTAACGTAAAAACAGGACTGACAGGTTTACTAAACTGGATGTGTATCAGACAAAGCAATGTGTATAACAATACTTAATGAAAACACTTGTAGAATTGTTTATGAAAATACGTGTATGTCTGGTAAAACACTTAGTAGAAAATACGTGTATAACACTTACTGAAATGCTTAGTAAAAATACTTAGTAAAATATGTGTAGAATTATCTATTTAAAAAGATATGTATATAACACTTAATAAAAACATGTGTATATAGTATCATACCGACATTCTCAACATCTTCAGACTTCCATACATACTGGGTGTTGATTTCTCACTTTTACAGCCAGCATGGAGTTTTCTGTCCTAAAAACAGAGCAGATTTACTCTGGAATTATTTTTCTACCCCCGTATTTCAGGCCCCAGAAAAGACAATCCGAAGCAAACCGTTTGTCAGCCTCCATATCATCTTTTACCCCCGGAAAGTGATCGCGTTTACAACCAGAATGACAGCCATACTGATTATGTCGTCTCCCGGCCCCCTTCACATATAACATGCATGTCTGTCATTGCTTACTGCTCCACATGACCGGATTTCACATACAGGATGCACATTCAGTGTTTTTATCGCTACTATAACAGACAGATTACTGTCGTCTTTACTCTTCAGATTGTTAATCTGACCACAAGAACAGCCGAACGGCAAAACGCCCTCCACAAGGGGCACATGAACCATAGTTGATAGCATGTTTTTCCTAATCAAGGAATAGTTCAGGAATATTTTATTGCATTAATAACTGGCGAATAATCGTTCTGTGAACACAAAATGCTTTTATTTGTAAATTTTATTGCATTGCACTCGTTTTATTGATATGGGGTTTAATAACAGATAACCCGGAAAGAAGGAGAAAACAGATGACATTACGGATTAACGATCAGGGGCGAGATAAACAGAATCAATTTTTATCGAAAAATGGAGAAAATCTGAATTCGTTAAAATCGCGTCATGTGCAGGATAGGCATTTACCTGAATGGCTTAAGGATAAAGTTGCAGCATTCTGGTTTTGTCTGGTGATAAAGGATATGAAAGTGTCAGGGAGCAGTTACTATGAACTTACCATGCAACTTCCCACTTCTGAAGAATCTGTTTGCATCAGTAAGCTGTCATCCTCAACCCATGAGATTCGGCTGGAGATCATCAGGCGATGGATTGATAGTGTAGCGCAGATAGAAACGGAAGCTTTTACTAAAAATCTCGTTGATGCCATCTATAAAAACTGGAAGGAAATCGGGAACAAAAACCAGGCCACATGGCTTAAAAAAAATCCGGAACAACTCGAGTGGGCATGGAAATATATTAACATTCGTATTCCCGAGTCACATTTAACCTGGTTTTGCCCCGTCAATAACGAAGAGAAACGCATTGCCATCTTAGCATTGCTTAAAATACTGTATCCCGGAGATATACCATGCCAGTACAACGACAAAGAGTTTCATGTCGGGATCTGCGCTGAAGAACATTTTTACAGAAGAATGCACGACGCTTTCAGAAAACAGTTTATCGACGGGAAAAAAGATAAACGGGTACAAATTAACGTAAAGATATCACCGTCCGCAAAAAGCGCTCTGGACAGACTGACCAGAGCGAGGAAAACAACACAGCAGGCTATTCTGGAACAACTGATTCTGAACGGTAGACTGGATTAACTTTCACTACTTCCACTCCTGGCAGTTTTCCTCTTTTTGTAGTGTCTCCCGGCTGCAGGCATCAGGTACTTTTCCGTCATTTCGTTGCAGAACTCTTCAATGTAGTTAATCAGCTTCTGGTGTGCTTTCACCTTTTCTTCCCCGGGGGACGCTTTCAGATAAATGTCCTCCTTTTCCACAAGTGTATTTATAAACTCTCCCGGACATCCCTGGTTATAAAGCAACGTGAAAAACAACACATTCCCCAGTCTCTCCAGTAACTGCGATTTAACCCTGTATTGTTGTTTGCTGAGGATTGATTGTTTTATAAAGCTTAGTCTTGTTAAAAGTTGTTCAAATCCCGGTTCCAGTTTAAAAACAGATTTTAATACCAGGGACTGATACTCCTGATAAAAAAGTTCAAACGTCGGGGATGCAGACTGACGAACAGATTTGGCTACAACCCATGGACTAAATCCCATGATTGGGATTTCCTTCGCTCCCTCCAGCGCACTCAGAGGTAGTCCAGCAATCCATGCGTCCAGCTTAGCCGAATCAATATCCCCGCTCAAAACCTCATACAAACTGCCCGTGAACGGTTGAGTCGGTTTTTTTGTTGTTTTACCTTCTGATTGCCTGAATCCATCCACTTTTCTCCGGATATTACGCGGAATCAGCATAAAAGGCGGGACATTAAGTGATAAACGTTTACCCGTCATACGATACCAGTGGCCCACCTCAACCTTAATCCGTGTATCTGGCCTTGTATCTGGCCTTGTATCTGGCCTTAGCTCAAGTGCTATTATGTTAAGCAGGTACAGATAACGCACCGTATAACAGTCAAAATGTTTCTCCGGATCAAACGGCTCTGATCGTTCTCTGCACACAAGTCCGCTGCGCTTCAGTATTCGCTGGGTATCTTTCCAGGCCTTACTCTGAAGAATGGTGGTAACTCTGGCTTTATTAGCAATCTCACGCAGCGCATCACTTTGTTGTGCCGTCATCTCTTCCCTCCACACTTTGTCACTCCAGATTTTTTCACGTCCATATTACCTGAATGATAAACCGGATTAGTGTGATCCGGTTCAGCGAAATCAACAGGATACCGGTATGTCATTCAGCCATTCTTCCCTCTCTGCACAAGTGAAATCATATCTGACGTTTCTTCCTGAAGAAATTCGCCAGAAAATCCTTGAACATCTCCACGGTGTTATTCATTACGAGCCCGTGATTGGCATTATGGGTAAATCCGGCACAGGCAAAAGCAGCCTGTGTAATGCCATTTTTCAGTCCCGTATCTGCGCCACGCATCCCCTGAACGGCTGCACCCGCCAGGCTCATCGTCTTACCCTGCAGCTCGGTGAACGCAGAATGACGCTGGTCGATCTGCCCGGCATTGGTGAAACACCGCAGCATGATCAGGAATACCGGACACTTTATCGTCAGCTGCTACCGGAACTGGATCTGATTATCTGGATCCTACGGGCTGATGAACGTGCGTATGCTGCCGATATTGCCATGCATCAGTTTTTACTGAATGAAGGTGCAGATCCCTCGCGTTTTCTGTTTGTTCTCAGCCATGCCGATCGCGTGTTTCCTGCTGAAGAATGGAACGACACAGAAAAATGCCCGTCCCGTCAGCAGGCGCTCTCACTGGCGACGGTGACAGCCCGGGTGGCAACCCTGTTCCCTTCATCATTTCCGGTACTCTCCGTTGCTGCACCTGTCGGCTGGAACCTTCCGGCGTTTGTGTCGCTGATGATCCACGCACTGCCACCACAGGCAACCAGCGCGGTGTATTCACATATCCGGGGAGAAAACCGCTCTGAACAGGCCCAGAAACACGCACAACAGACTTTTGGTGACGCCATCGGGAAAAGCTTTGACGCTGCCGTTGTCCGGTTCAGTTTTCCGGCCTGGATGTTACAGCTTCTCCGTAAAGCCCGGGACCGCATTATCCACCTGCTGGTCACACTGTGGGATCGTCTGTTCTGAGCGCCCCGGAGTCCCCCGTGGCAACCGTATACCTTTACACGACAACGGATTACGGTAACCACTGCCGTATACCGTCTGTCATTATCAATAACACGCTCTTTAATTTCAGAGGTCAGTCATGAATACCAGAATTCTTTTTCCCCTGCTGTTCACTGTGGCATCCTTCTCCGCCTCCGCCGGCAACTGGGCTGTCAAAAACGGCTGGTGTCAGACCATGACGGAAGATGGTCAGGCACTGGTAATGCTGAAAAATGGCACGATTGGTATTACCGGCCTGATGCAGGAATGCCCGAATGGCGTACAGACGCTCCTGGGCAGCCGTATCAGTATTAACGGTAACCTGATCCCCACATCACAAATGTGTAATCAGCAGACGGGATTCAGGGCTGTTGAGGTGGAAGTCGGACAGGCGCCGGAAATGGTCAAAAAAGCCGTTCACTCCATAGCAGAGCGTGATGTGTCCGTTTTACAGGCATTTGGTGTACGAATGGAATTCACCCGCGGTGATATGCTGAAGGTCTGTCCGAAATTTGTCACATCACTTGCCGGTTTTTCCCCGAAACAGACACCCGCCATTAATAAAGATTCCGTCCTGCAGGCTGCCCGGCAGGCATACGCCCGGGAATATGACGAGGAAACAACAGAAACCGCTGATTTTGGCTCTTACGAAGTAAAAGGCAATAAGGTTGAGTTTGAAGTGTTCAATCCTGAAGACCGTGCGTACGACAAAGTGACCGTAACGGTTGGTGCTGACGGTAATGCCACCGGTGCCAGCGTTGAATTTATCGGAAAATAGCCGGTATGTCGGACTGTCACCCTGTTTTATTGCCCGAAGGCCCTTTCTCACGCGAACAGGCGGTTGCCGTCACAACAGCTTACCGCAATGTGCTTATTGAAGATGACCAGGGAACGCATTTCCGGCTGGTTATCCGTAATGCTGAAGGTCAGTTGCGCTGGCGATACTGGAATTTTGAACCTGATGCCGGAAAACAGCTAAATCCGCATCTCGCCAGTGAGGGAATTCTCAGGCAATAAACGTCTTCATTTCATCCATCAGGCCGCGTCTTCTCCGGGAGACGCGGCCTTTTCATTTATACCGCTAACTCATTCATAAGGAGCAAAGTATGCAATTAGCCAGTCGTTTTGGTCATGTAAATCAGATCCGTCGGGAGCGCCCACTGACACGCGAAGAACTGATGTACCACGTCCCGAGTATTTTTGGAGATGACCGGCACACCTCCCGCAGTGAACGGTATGCGTACATTCCCACCATCACCGTCCTGGAAAATCTGCAGCGGGAAGGCTTTCAGCCGTTCTTCGCCTGCCAGACCCGTGTTCGCGACCAGAGCCGTCGGGAATATACCAAACACATGCTGCGTCTGCGGCGGAGCGGACAGATAACCGGCCAGCATGTGCCTGAAATTATTCTGCTCAACTCCCATGACGGTTCATCCAGCTACCAGATGTTACCCGGATATTTTCGTGCCATCTGCACCAATGGCCTGGTCTGCGGTCAGTCGCTGGGAGAAGTCCGGGTGCCACACCGGGGAAACGTGGTGGACAGGGTGATTGAAGGTGCTTACGAAGTGGTGGGCGTTTTTGACCGGATTGAGGAAAAGCGTGATGCCATGCAGTCGCTGCTCTTACCGCCACCGGCACGTCAGGCACTGGCTCAGGCGGCACTGACTTACCGTTATGGTGACGAACATCAGCCCGTCACCACTGCCGACATTCTGACACCACGACGCCGGGAGGATTACGGTAAGGACCTGTGGAGTGCTTATCAGACCATCCAGGAGAATATGCTGAAAGGCGGGATTTCCGGCCGCAGTGCAAAAGGAAAACGTATCCATACCCGGGCCATTCACAACATCGACACCGACATTAAGCTCAATCGCGCATTGTGGGTGATGGCGGAAACGCTGCTGGAGAACCTGCGCTGATGCCGTTTACCTGAATCACGTCTGTCCCTGCCCCCGAGCCTTCTTCATTCATTTGCTTTTTATAAGGAATAATATCATGACAACCTCTTCGCATAATTCCACCACACCTTCTGTTTCCGTAACTACTGCATCAGGGAATAACCAGTCTCAACTGGTTGCCACTCCCGTCCCTGATGAACAGCGCATCAGCTTCTGGCCGCAGCACTTTGGCCTCATTCCACAGTGGGTGACCCTGGAGCCCCGCGTCTTCGGCTGGATGGACCGTCTGTGCGAAGACTACTGCGGTGGTATCTGGAATCTGTACACCCTGAACAACGGCGGGGCATTTATGGCACCCGAACCGGATGACGATGATGACGAAACATGGGTACTGTTCAATGCCATGAACGGTAACCGCGCTGAAATGAGCCCGGAAGCTGCCGGTATTGCCGCCTGTCTGATGACGTACAGTCATCATGCCTGTCGTACGGAGTGTTATGCCATGACGGTCCATTATTATCGGTTGCGGGATTACGCCCTGCAGCATCCGGAATGCAGCGCCATTATGCGCATCATCGACTGAATGGAGAGAAGCACAATGCAACAGCTTTCCTTTCTGCCCGGAGAGATGACGCCCGGCGAGCGCAGCCTCATTCAACGGGCCCTGAAAACCCTGGACCGCCATCTTCATGAACCCGGCGTGGCCTTCACCTCCACGCATGCGGCACGGGAATGGCTGATTCTGAACATGGCGGGACTAGAGCGTGAAGAATTCCGGGTGCTGTACCTGAACAACCAGAATCAGCTGATTGCCGGTGAAACCCTCTTCACAGGCACCATCAACCGCACGGAAGTCCATCCCCGGGAGGTGATTAAACGCGCCCTGTACCACAATGCCGCCGCCGTGGTACTGGCACACAATCACCCGTCAGGTGAAGTCACACCCAGTAAGGCTGACCGCCTTATTACGGAACTGTCAACAACGGGTAAAAAGTGATCCACTTACCGTCACCACCAACGGTCTAA
>CALYPF010000095.1 GCA_945271245.1 uncultured Enterobacteriaceae bacterium
CAGTCAGGCAGTCAGGCAGTCAGGCAGTCAGGCAGTCAGGCAGTCAGGCAGTCAGGCAGTCAGGCAGTCAGGCAGTCAGGCAGTCAGGCAGTCAGGCAGTCAGGCAGTCAGATCTGAAAGGAAAATACAATAGTAAAAAAACGAACGCCTTGCCGCACAGCGGCGTCAAGGCGCGCATGCCTTAGTAACTAGATTGCTGGGATTTTTCAGCCTGGATACGCTGGTAGATCTCTTCGCGATGTACAGATACTTCTTTAGGGGCATTCACACCTATGCGAACCTGGTTGCCCTTTACCCCTAATACTGTCACGGTGACTTCGTCCCCAATCATGAGGGTTTCACCAACTCGACGAGTCAGAATCAGCATTCTTTGCTCCTTGAAAGATTGAAAGAGTCGGGCTCTGTATCCCGGCATATCCATCGTATAACGTTAAACGATACTCTGTGTTCGCGCTCGAACTATATCTCTGCTCACTGTTATACCTAAGTTTAGCCGATATACACAACTTCAACCTGACTTTAATTATATAGATACATGAGATAAGAAAACGCCATAACGCAGCGTTATGGCATCTTATCGCGATTATAGTTTTTTACTTACAGCCTGGACGCTACCCAACTTTCAACGCTGGCGAGCGCGCCTGGCAAGGCTTTCGCGTCGGTACCACCGGCCTGAGCCATATCCGGGCGTCCACCACCTTTGCCTCCAATTTGCTGGGCAACCATTCCGATCAGTTCACCCGATTTAACGCGATCGACTAGATCTTTGGATACCCCAGAAATCAGAGAAACCTTATCTCCCGACACAGTTGCCAGAACGACGACTGACGATCCCAACTGGTTCTTCAGGTCGTCAACCATAGTCCGCAGTAGCTTGGGATCTACTTCGCTCAACTCGCTAACCAGAACCTTAACGCCTTTAATCTCAACCGCGCGGCTGGAAAGCGTGGCGCTTTCCTGCGCGGCATTCTGAGATTTAAGTTGCTGCAGCTCTTTTTCCAAATGACGGGAGCGTTCCAACATCGCACGGACTTTCTCTGTCAGACTCTGTGCATCACCTTTCAACAGCGAAGCTATCTCATGCAGGCGATCGCTTTCGGTATGAACTAATGCGATAGCGCCTTCACCGGTTACGGCTTCAATGCGACGCACACCAGCAGCAGTACCTGACTCTGCGGTAATACGAAATAGCCCAATGTCACCGGTCCGCGATGCATGCGTACCACCGCACAGCTCTGTTGAAAAGTCACCCATGCTTAATACGCGAACGCGTTCATCGTACTTTTCGCCAAACAACGCCATAGCCCCTTTCGCTTTAGCGGCGTCAAGGTCCATGATTTGGGTTTCAATCAGAAGATTACGACGAATTTGCGCATTGACAATATCCTCAACGGCGCGGACTTCTTCCGGCTTCATCGCTTCAAAATGGGAGAAATCGAAACGTAACCCTTTATCATTTACCAAAGAGCCTTTTTGCGCGACATGGCTTCCCAATACCTGACGCAGCGCGGCATGCAATAAATGGGTTGCGGAGTGATTCAAACGAACGCGGGCGCGTCGCGCTTCATCTACCTGCGCACTAATGCTATCCCCAACGCGTAGCGTACCTTTTGAAAGATGCCCACTGTGGCCAATGGCCTGACCGTATTTCTGGGTGTCTCGCACGTCAAAACTGGCATCGTTATTGGCTAATAAACCTCGATCGCCAACTTGACCGCCAGATTCAGCGTAAAAAGGCGTTTCATCCAGTACAATTACAGCGTCCTGGCCCGCCGATACGCTATCGACTGCGCTTCCGTTGACAAATAGCGCGCTAATTTTAGCGCCTAAATGTAAACTGTCGTAGCCTTTAAACTCGGTGGCGCCGTCAACGCGAATCACGCTATTGTAATCGGCGCCAAAGCCGCTTGATTCGCGCGCGCGGCGACGCTGCTCTTCCATAGCCGCGTCAAACCCGGCTTCATCAACTTTGATATTTCGCTCGCGGCAAACATCCGCAGTTAAATCTACCGGAAACCCATAGGTATCGTATAAACGGAAAGCGGTTTCACCATCCAGCGTATCGCTTTTAAGCTGCGCCAGTTCTTCGTCCAGCAGCGCCAGCCCACGCTCCAGCGTGCGAGCAAATTGCTCTTCTTCCGTCTTCAGCACCTGTTCTACCAGCTGCTGCTGGCGCTGGAGATCTTCCCCTGCGCTTCCCATTACATAAATTAACGGCGCAACCAGCTTGTAGAAAAACGTTTCTTTTGCACCCAGCATATTGCCATGACGCACCGCCCGGCGAATGATGCGGCGCAGTACATACCCACGCCCTTCATTGGAAGGCGTAACGCCATCTGCAATAAGAAATGCGCAAGATCGGATATGATCTGCGATAACGCGCAGCGACTTATTACTTAAATCCGTAGCCCCTGTTACTTTTGCAACTTCGGCAATCAACGCGCGGAATAAATCAATATCATAGTTAGAATTTACGTGCTGCAGTACCGCCGCGATACGCTCCAGACCCATGCCGGTATCGACAGAGGGCTTCGGCAGAGGCGCCATCGTTCCATCACTCTGGCGATTAAACTGCATGAAAACGATATTCCAGATTTCAATATAGCGGTCGCCATCTTCTTCCGGGCTGCCCGGTGGTCCGCCCCAGATATGATCGCCATGATCGTAAAATATCTCGGTGCACGGGCCGCAAGGGCCGGTATCTCCCATCTGCCAAAAGTTGTCAGATGCGAAAGGCGCGCCTTTATTATCACCAATACGGATTATGCGTTCACGCGGAATGCCAATTTCTTTAGCCCAAATGTCATAGGCCTCGTTATCGGTTTCATAAACCGTTACCCACAGGCGGTCTTTAGGTAAGTTGAACCACCGCTCACCGGTCAATAATTCCCAGGCAAAGGAAATAGCATCCTGCTTGAAATAGTCTCCAAAACTAAAATTACCCAACATTTCAAAAAAGGTGTGATGTCGGGCGGTATAGCCTACGTTTTCCAAGTCGTTATGCTTCCCGCCCGCGCGTACGCAGCGCTGCGCAGTCGTTGCGCGGCTATAGTTGCGTTTGTCCACGCCCAGGAAGACGTCCTTAAACTGATTCATCCCGGCATTGGTGAATAATAGCGTCGGGTCGTTATGCGGAACCAGCGAGCTACTGGCAACAATCTGGTGCCCCTTGCTCTGGAAAAAATCGAGAAACGCCTGACGGATCTCAGCGGTGATCTTGCTCATATTTATCCTGAAATCAAGCTAACGAATCGTTATAAACCGACTATGATAAACGGTTATCTACCGCTTTGTCTGGTTTAACTGAAAAAAGTGGGGAATAAGATATGTTTTATCACCAGGGATGTAAAACCCCAGAATGCGCTAATCAGAGAAATTTCGGTAAATAGTCTGGATATCTTCCGTAGAAAAACCGCGATATAACAAAAAGCGCTGTAACTTCGCTTTTTCAGTATATTCTGCGGGCAGCGGCTGGCCAAAACGACGCACTGCCTGTTCCCATGCAATCACTGCCCAATCGATATCGCTGGCGCTTAGCGCCCGATCAACCAGCGTCCGCTCAATGCCTTTTCCCTGAAGCTCCTGCCGAATACGCAGCGGGCCATATCCCTTTCTTCCACGGCCGGCAACATAGCGCTCAGCAAAGCGCGCATCGTCCAGCCAGTGCCGTTGAATACAATAAGTTAATACCGCGTCAATATCTTCAACGGTAGGGGCCTCATCCTCTGTACGCGACAATAAATTAGCCAACTTACCCCTTAGTTCTTGTTCACTGTGATCGCGCAGCGCCAGAACGCGCACTGCCCGTTCAAGAAGCCGAGTCTGCGGTAATATTTTTGATGATGAAGACATAATTTGCATATCCGGGTGTACGAAATTCACTGACGTAAATAAACATGACTATTCCTGAACCAAGGCCAAAATCTTAACAATGATAGGCGGCATTTTTATCAGGAAACAGAAATACGCTATTTACTGTATGAGTAGAATTCCTTCGGGAACCAAACAGCCCGCCAGGAAAAGCTAAAATCGCTACGCAGAGGTGATACTTTTGTTAGCTTATCAGACCAGCCTATTTAACTCTCCTCGTCAAAAGGAAGAGAGTAGCAGCACAGCTTATTTGACGATATGCCGATTTATTTCTAACGATAACAGAAACAAAAAAGCCGGTAGCGCAATGCCACCGGCTTTCTCACATTCCGGATTAGAAATCCTGCTGAGGCTCGGTAACATCCTCATTTAATTCGGCAACCGGGAAATCAGGCAGGCCATCCTGATTATTCAACAGCAACTCGCGAAGCTTCTTCTCAATTTCTGAAGCGATAGCCGGATTTTCTTTCATATAGCTACTGGCGTTGGCTTTGCCTTGACCAACTTTATCACCGTTATAGCTATACCAGGCGCCTGCTTTCTCAATCAGCTTATGCTTCACGCCCAAATCAACCAGCTCACCGTAGAAATTAATCCCTTCGCCATAGAGGATTTGAAATTCAGCCTGTTTAAACGGCGCAGCGACTTTGTTTTTAACAACTTTAACGCGCGTTTCGCTTCCAATAACGTTATCCCCTTCTTTCACCGCCCCAATACGGCGAATATCGAGGCGCACAGATGCATAGAACTTCAGCGCGTTACCACCGGTAGTTGTTTCAGGGTTGCCGAACATCACCCCAATTTTCATACGAATCTGGTTTATGAAGATAAGCAGCGTGTTGGACTGCTTCAGGTTACCGGCCAGCTTACGCATTGCCTGGCTCATCATACGAGCGGCCAAGCCCATATGCGAATCACCGATTTCACCTTCAATTTCCGCTTTCGGCGTCAGCGCCGCGACGGAGTCAACTACCAGCACATCTACCGCGCCAGAGCGCGCCAGCGCATCGCAAATCTCCAGCGCCTGCTCACCTGTATCTGGCTGAGAACAAAGAAGATTATCAATATCAACGCCAAGTTTACGCGCATAAACCGGGTCCAGCGCATGCTCCGCATCGATAAAAGCACAGGTTTTCCCTTCACGCTGAGCGGCAGCGATCACCTGTAGCGTCAGCGTGGTTTTACCGGAGGATTCAGGACCATAGATTTCAACGATGCGCCCCATCGGCAAACCGCCCGCACCAAGCGCGATATCCAGAGACAGAGAACCGGTAGAGATGGTTTCTACATCCATTGTGCGATCTTCACCCAGACGCATGATGGAGCCTTTACCAAATTGTTTTTCAATCTGGCCCAGCGCCGCCGCTAACGCCTTCTGTTTGTTTTCGTCGATAGCCATTATTACTCCTCATGCAGGGAGAAGCGCAGTCACGCTACTCACGCGTATCACAATATGATGATTCAGTTGCTGTAATTATACTGTATGATTGTACAGTATCAAGCATTTTGTAGAAATTGTTGCCACAGCGTTTTTAACGCGAATGCAGTGGCCTGCATTCTAATCGCTTCCCGATCGCCGCTGAAGCACTTACGGTATGTCAATATACGGTTTTCCTGCGTCGCAAAGCCAAACCAAACGGTACCGACCGGCTTTTCGACGCTACCGCCATCGGGTCCGGCAATGCCACTAATCGCTATCGCATAATCAGCTTTCGCCGCCAGCAATGCTCCCTGTGCCATTTGGCGAACCACCGGTTCACTAACGGCGCCAAATGCCGATAGCGCGTCGAGGGAAACACCCAGCATCTGCGCTTTAGCATCATTGCTATAGGTCACAAAACCGCGTTCAAACCAGGCTGAACTACCGGCGATATCGGTGAGCACTTTCGCCACCCATCCGCCAGTACAGGACTCCGCCGCCGTCACTGTTTGGCTGCGTCGGCGCAGCGCTTCTCCCAGGCTCTGACTCAGCGCCATAAGTTCACTATCGTTCATGCCAGCTCCCGTGAAATGAGGCAGTAAACAATTACGATATCATTTTCTTAAAAGGAAAAAAGTCACTGATGAGCAAAGCGGAAGATAGGTTCACGATTGTGATGCACTATATTGAAAATAGAGCGCCGGTCCACCTTACGCGGAGGAATTAATGCATCGCCGATAAAAAGCGCGCAAACCCATTGCGCGCCTTTCTGGATCTCCATGCGTAGCGCTTACCTGCGTGCCTGAGCAACAGCCAGCCCAAGTTGCCACACAGCCATCGCATAATGGGTGCTGTGGTTATATCGGGTAATAGCATAGAAATTCGGCAAGCCATACCAATACTGATAGCCAGTACCTATATCCAGGCGCAGCAGGCTAACCTGCTGATGATTCCCCGGCGATTGCTGTGGGGTCAGTCCTGCGCTTGCCAAATCGCTAATCTGATATTTGGTGTTATACCCGGTAGCCAGCCCGGGCGTTTGTCCAATCGCCTGCACGGCAACGGCATCGCCTTTAACCCAGCCGTGCGCCTTAAAGTAATTCGCCACGCTGCCTATCGCGTCTTCTGGGTCCCATAAATTTATGTGCCCATCATGGTTAAAATCAACGGCAAACTGCTTAAACGACGACGGCATAAACTGCCCATACCCCATAGCCCCTGCAAAAGATCCCTTTAATGCCAGCGGATCATCGCTTTCATTACGCGCCATCAGAAGGAAAGTTTCCAGTTCCCCGGCGAAGTACGCCGCGCGGCGCGGGTAATCGAACGCCAGCGTCGCAAGCGCGTCAATAATCCGCGTTTTTCCCATCACGCGCCCCCAGCGCGTTTCTACGCCGATAATGCCGACAATAATTTCAGGCGGCACGCCGTACTGCGCCCAGGCGCGGTCTAATGCGCTTTCATATTGATCCCAAAAGGCGACACCGTTTTGTACATTATCCGGCGTAATGAATTTAGCGCGATAGCGCAGCCACGCCCCGTTTGGCCCCGGTGGCTGCGGAGTGGTTGGCGCCTGACGATCCATCAGACGCAGCACATAATCAAGCCGCTTTGTTTGAGAGAAAATCGCATGTAGCTGCTGGCGATTAAATCCATGCTCTCTGACCATTTTATCAATGAATTTTTCCGCTTCAGGATTCAGCGCAAAATCGCCACCCAGGCGAGACTGGTTATGCTGTGGCGTCATTAAAAAACCGCCTTTGGGCGCCGCAACCAGGCCGCCCGCCTGCGTCTCACTGCCTGAAGCCGCAGACGTCGTTTTTGGCTGGCTACTGCATGCAGAAAGCAAAAATAGCAGTGGCAAAATGGGGGTATAGCGTCGATAAAGCATATGATATCCCTAAAGCTAATCGCAAAAATCAGTGGCGCATATGGTAAAACGTTAGCAGCGAATATGGAAAGGCGCACCGCTTTTTCCAAACGGCGCGCCTGTTTTAGCAAATCTGCCACCGCGACTCGTCATTCCGGCGCGCAGCGCTCCTCTTCTTTCATAAAGGCACGCGCTGGTTTCTGGCTCGACGCAGCGACCTTTTCTCGCATTTCCTTCCACCACGCTTCCCACAATGGTGCGATGGCGTCCCAGTGAAAACGCGCCGCGCTGCGTAAAGCCTCCTGCCGCAGTTGCTCCGGAGCATCTGAGGTTAATACTTCAATCAGCGCCTGCGCCAGCGCCTCTTCATTTCCCGGCTCCACCAGCCGACCTGCCTGGTAGTGTTCCAGCAAATCTCTCGGCCCATAATTTATGGCGAAACTCACCAGCGGCGTGCCAAAACTCAATGCCTCAAGCGCAAACAGCGAAAAACCCTCCTGCAGAGAGCTTAGCACCGCGCAGGCGCTGTCCCGCTGCGCCCGGGCTATGTCATTGGTCACGCTGTGAATCACGATGCTGCCGGATAACCCGGCTGCCGCCACCTGTTTTTCCAGCGCATCGCGCAGCGGCCCGGCTCCCCAGGTGTGCAGCTCGGCATCGGGAAGCTGGGTTAACACGCGCTTAAATGCGCGAATTAACAACGCGTGCTGTTTTTCCGGCGCGTAGCGCGCCATATACAGCACCCGCCGGGCGCTTTTTTTATCGGGCTGAGCGCGCGTCTGAAGCGTTGTAATATGGTGCGGTATTGCGGTAATGCGCTGCGCCGGAAATCCTTCATCGACCAGCGCATCTCGCTGCTCATGCGTAAGGACAAGAATGCGATCGCAATGCTGCGGCTGCTCGATAAGATGCGCATAAGTTTGTTTCAGGCGCCCATCCGATAGCCGGTGCGTGGAGTGCAAGGCCGTAGTTAAGGTTGCTTTGAATCTCGACTAGGGGCGTGACAGCACAAAATCACGCCACGGCGCATTCTTATCCACTAAAAAATGCCACTCTGTTTCCGGTGCCAGCCCTGCCTCCAGCACCGCCGCGCAAAACTCAGAATCCCGGGTAAACGTCCGCAGTCCGGACGAGCGGGTATGCAGCGTAATATCCAGCAACCGCGCTTTTCCGTCGCTAATCTGCCAGCGTTTACGCAGTAAAATTTGCCCTTCACTATTGATAAAATCATCGCAGCGTAAGTTATCAATGATATTCCCTGCGATGCGCGAAAGCCGCCCTGGGCCGCCCGGGCCGCGCGCCTCTGCTATTCCCAGCGGCAGTATTTGCCCGCGCGCCAGCAGCCGGTGCAATCTATCGTAGATGCTTTCCACCCGCACGCTTTCCGGCAGTTCGCCGCTGGCGCGCCAGGCCTCGGCGTTTGCCGCAAGTCCGGTGTTCCACGCTGCCGTAATAATGCGCGGCGTGATATTTAACCGGCGGGCAAAAAGCGTCGCGCGACGCAGGGTCGCATTTTCAATACCGTTCCCTACCCGGCGCATATCCCCGCCTAAAAACACTAACTGCGGCTGGGTTTCCTGCGCGTCGAGCGCGCGCTGTTTTAGATATTTACTGTATGCGACATACCCGGACAAGTAGTGCTCCACATCGTCGATACGCACGCGAAACCCGTGGTGACGAATAAAAAAACTGCCAACGATTCGCGCCGGATTTTTAAAAAACATCGCCAGTTCCGGCCAGAAATAACCGTTCAATAAATATCGCGCCCGAGCCTCCAGCGCGTGATAAAACGCCTCAACGTCGAAGTCATCCAACAGATGCCGGTAAGGCGAATCCGCCAGCCGGGTTATCATGCGCTGGGCGGCCATCATAAGCTCCAGCAGCGTGGGATAAGTGGTTATTCGATTTTCAACAAAATCCAGATGATCGCGCACATTATCCAGCCCAAACCGGTAATACTCTTCTTTCGGTCGCCAGCGCGTGAGTTCATTTACGCAGTAGCTCAACCAGTGGTCATGCGCCTGCCAGTGCTTTTCTGCGATAAAGTAGCCGAACGCGCGCTCAACAATATCCAGCCAGCGCTCTTCAAGCGTCAGCGCATACAGTCTCATCAGCGCAAATGCCGCCTCGCCGTCGTAATAAATAATCCGGCGCACCTCTTTTACCCGCAGATCGGGCGAATGAAGGACGTGCACAAAGCTCCCGCTGGTAGCGTCCTGCATAAAAGCGATGCCGTGCGCCAGGCGGCGCATGTTCGGCACATAGCGCCGATCGCCGGTCAGTTCGGTATATTTGGCCAGCGCCAGAATACACACCGCGTTGCCGCCGAGTTTAATTTCATCCCCCACGTCCACCAGAAAATCGGCGCGGGTGCCGTCGGGTAGCATATGGGGCCGAATTAGCTCTTCCGTCAGCCTCACCAGCGCCCGCTCTATCGCCGCACGCTGCGCCGGCGCCTGCGTCAGTTCCCAGCCCTCAAGTAACGCATAGGTCGAACTGGCGTGGCGCAGCGCATTATAAGAAGGAATGCGTCTGTCAAAGCAGGGAAACCAGCCGTAATAATATTCGCCGCTTTTACGCACCTGGTGCGCCAGGTATTCAGAAGCGCTGGCAATCGCGGCGGGAAGCTGTGTTTCCTGCCAGTCAGGCACCTGTCGATACCCGGCGTGGCGCCCGGTGTGTTCAATGGGGTAAAGCCCGCTGTTATCGCAAAACAGCGCGCGGGTGGTAAAACAGCCGATTTGCTGCTGCGGCGTTTCCGGCCAGTTTAACGTCTCGCCAAAACGCATCTGACTGTAGCGCGCCAGGTTGCCCTCATTTGGCACCGCCACGCTGGAATCCCCCTGATACAGCAGCGCATTCCCCTGCAGATCTTGTTCCAGCATCGCGTGATTAAAAGCGACGTCCAGCGTTAGCCCGTAATGGAAGTAATTGCGTTTCGTGGCGGCCATCCGCTGACGCAGCGCTTCCCAGCTTAATGTCTCCACGCGGTCAACAACATCAATACGCAGCCAGCAAATATCCCGACGCTGCCGTTTACGCCAGCGCTGCAAATGGCGCGCGCCATCAAGCCACGCGTGCGCAAAATTGCTCCCGCGGCCAATCAACACCGTCGCGCGCGATGCGCCGTCGCTCACGCTAAAGAAAATAACCTGAGCGGGCCAGGGAGCGGGTAAACTCTCTGGTGCATAGCGTTCTGCCTGGCGACGCGCCTGCTCCAGAAAATGGTTCAGCGGCATGAGGTCTCCTTGTTTAAAAATGGCTTGCGCGCGTTAGCGATGACGCCGGTAAAGGCGGTCTGCGCCGGCAACGGGGGCGCTAATCTGGCCCACCGGCGGTGAGCAACAGCACACTGTGCCAGCGTACAAACCCGCGTCAGCATAGTTCCACCTGTCAAACCGACCGGCTTTCGCGCACCGCCGTCGCCCGCGCGCTGCCTACAGCTTGTCGAAGCGATGTACGCACCGAAATAATCTGGCGAAAGCGCCAGGCTCCGTTTAAAGGATGCATTTTTCCCAAAACAGAAACCGCCGCTTAAAGGCGAGTCATCAGGCCGGGAGCCGCATCGCAGATGTCCCGGGTTACCCACACACCGCGCGCCTGATAATGAGCAAGGATTAACGTTCACGCAGCGCCTCTTTAACCCGGTTAAACGGCTTGATTAAGTAGTCGGCAATGGTTTTCTCACCGGTTTTGATATCGACCGAGGCAATCATGCCGGGCGAAATATAAAAACGCCGCCCCGCTTTGTTTTGCAGATAATCATTGCCGGTACGAATAAACACCCGGTAATAGTAATTTTCCGGTTTTACTTCATCCTGAATAGTATCCGGAGAGATGCCTTCAACCCGGCCGCTCAGCCCGCCGTAAATCGCGAAGTCATAAGCGGTAATTTTGACCAAAGCCTCCTGACCCGGATGAATAAATGCGATATCCCGCGGCGAAATGCGCGCCTCAATCAGCAGCCGATCGTCAACCGGCACGATTTCCATTAACTCGCCGTTAGGCGGAATAACGCCGCCAATAGTGGTGACTTTGATATTTTTTACGATACCGCGCACCGGCGAGCGCACCGTCATGCGATTGACCGAATCTGAACGACCGCGAATAATTTCCGACAGGGAATTGACCTCTGCGCTGGCTTTCGCCAGCTCTTCACGCGCCTGAACGTAATATTGAGAACGAATATCGATGAGTTTCAAATCGAGATCGGATTTTTGGCGCTGCAGCCGCAAAACCTCCACCTGGCTGGACGCCCCGGAAGCCGCCAGCCTGCGGGTGATGTTTAATTCATGCGTTACCGCCGCCAAAGACTCTTTCAGACGCGCCTCGGTATCAGTGAGCTGCGCGCGGCGCGCTTTATATAGCCGCGTCTCCGCCGCTATCAAAGCAGGCCAGGGTACCAGGCTGGAGGGGAAACTGAGCGGCAGATCGTTCACCTCCGCCTGTAAACGCGCGCTGGCCGCCAGCGACGCGCGATAGCGCGCCGCGCTTTCTCCCACGTTCGACTCGGAACGCGTGGGATCCAGGCGCGCCACAATTTGCCCCGCTTCAACGCGCGCGCCTTCCCGCACGTTTAACTGGGTTATGACCCCGCCGTCCAGCGATTGCAGCACCTGTTCACGGGAGCTAGGGATCACTTTGCCTGTGCCGTTAGACACTTCATCCAATATACCAAACCAGGCCCATATCGCAGCCACCGCCAGCAGCAAAAACGATGCCATGACTATCCGCGAAGAGCGCGCGGTTTCGCTGTCACCTTCTTCCTCCCAGCGCGCTTCGTCGCGCCGACGATGGCGCCCGAGCGCCTGCATCCATTCAGCTTTCATTGGCCGCCTCCTGGCGTTCACTGGCGCCGGCGGCGCGATTCACGGCTTTTTCTTTCGGCGCATCCATTGCCAGCGCGCCGTCTTTAAGGACTAATACACGGTCCACCAATTCCAGCACCGCCGCGCGATGCGTTGCCACCACAAGAGTGCGACCTGCCAGCCACGCTTTTAACCGCAGAATGAAATCCCGTTCCGTGTGTTCATCCAGCGACGCCGTGGGTTCGTCCAGCAGCACAATGTTGGGGTCGCGCAGCAGCATGCGCGTAAGCAAAATAGACTGTCGCTGCCCGCCGGAGAGACCCGTCCCGCCCTCCATCACCTGATGATTCAATCCCTGAGGCAGGCGCCGGATAAAATCCGCCGCGGCGCAAACCTCAAGCGCGTGAAAGATTTCATCGTCGCTGGCCTGCGGTGCGCCCATGGTCAGATTATCTCTCAGCGTGCCGCAAAACAGGCGGGCGTTTTGCGTCATTAATCCGATATTGCGCCGCACATCCGCCACGTCGATATGCGGCAGGCTCAGAGCATCAAGACGTAATTCCCCGCTGCTCAACGTCACACCGCCAATCATTGCCTGCAGCAGCGTCGATTTCCCCGCGCCGTTGCGGCCAAGAACCGCCACCCGCTCGCCGGGCTGGATCTCAAGCCTGGCGATGTGCAGCGGCGGCTGCCCGCTATCCGCCCGGTACTGAAATACCGCATCATTAAATTGGTAATGACCGTAGAGCACCGCGCGGCGGACTTTTTTATCCTCCGCGCCGTTTTCCACCGGCAATTTCATCAGCTCATCAAGACTCAGTTTCGCCGCTTTTACCTGCTGCCAGCGCGCCAGCACGCCGCACAGCGCGGTGATGGGCGAAATCATACGTGAGGACAGTAGCGAGGCGGCGACCATGGCCCCGGTCGTCATATTCCCTTCAATAACCTGAGGCGCGCCGATCACCACCACGCTGGCGTACACCAGATTCTGGATAGTCATCCCCCAGGCTACCAATCCCTGGGTCAGTTTACGCGTGCGCACTCCGGACTGGGCGGCAACGCGAATATCCCGATCCCACTGTTGGGTAAACCGGTTTTCTGCCTGTAACAGTTTGATATCTTCCAGTCCCTGCAAACTCTCTACCAGTACCGCGTTGCGGCGCGTGCTCTCTTCCGTGCTTTGGCGCGCAAGGGCGGCCAGTTTCTTTTGCAGCAGCAGGCCTGGGATAACCATCAGCAGCGCGGCGGCGGGCGCTATCCACGCGAGCTGAGGCGACACAATCGCTAACACCAGTAAGAAAAGAAGAAAGAACGGCATATCGACGATGACGGAGACGGTCGTCGACGTCACCATTTCACGAATCTGCTCAAGATCGCGCACCTGGGAAATAAAGTTACCGGTAGAGCGCGGAACCGCGCTACTGCGCAGCCTGAGCGCGTGGCTAAATACGCGGTTGGAGACGCGAATATCCGCCTGCTTACCCAACAGGTCGGTGATATGGCTGCGCAGTAGCCGCAGCCCAAACGAAAACGCAACGGCGATTAATACGCCGATAAACAGCACATACAGCGTCGGGAATGACTGAGCCGGGATCACCCTGTCGTACACCTGCATGGAAAAAATAATGCCCGCCAGCGCCAGCACGTTAACAATCAGCGACGCCAGCATCACGTGCCACCACGGCTTCAGGCGGCGCAGGATCGTACGGCGCAGCCAGTCAGGATGCCAGGGCGCGCCTTCCTCACCGCTATCATCTAACTGAATTGCCGCCGGGCGAAACGCGGCGACATAGAGTATCTGCGGGAGTAGCGCGCTAAACGCTAGCGTATTGATCAGCGCATTATCGCGCATCAGGCGCACGCCCACGCTATCCTCACCGTCATAGCTTTCAATGATACCGACCTGACCATCGGTAAACTGCACGACAAGCGGCAGACGCCAGAGGGATAAATCGCCGTGCTCGCCGGCAAGGATTCCGCCGCGCAGGCCCGCTAAGCGCGACAGATTGCTTAGCGCCTCGTCCAGCGTTTTATCCTGCTGCCAGCGCGCGGCAGCTTCCAGCGTTCCGGCGGAATAATCGAGCTGATAGCGGCGGGCAAGATGCGCCAGTGCCGCAACCCAGGGAACCAGAGCGCCCGCCGTCACAACGGCGCTCTGCGCAGGAGCGTTATCCTGAGAAGTCATGGCTGAACCTCCACGCCCTGAATGGCGTGCCTATCGAGCGCGAATGCGGTACGCATCCTTCCCGTGTTGTACAGGCAGTCCAACTGCAGCGTACGCAGTCGGGTCTCGGTTTGCTGCAGGGTAAAGCGGGTCTGATAGATTTCCTGCTCAACGTTCAATACGTCCAGCAGCGGCCGCGATCCAAGTTCCAGATACTGCATTTGATACAGCTCGCGCGTTTCTTCACCGAGGCTGCGCTGGCGGCGCTGGATTTGCAGCGCCTGCTGCAGGCCTGTCGCTTCATCCCGCGCCTCATGTAATTGCTGACGCGCCTTAAGCTGGGCCGATTTTACGCCGGCGCTTGCTGCTTCCAGGCTATGACGGGCGGCATCGCGAGAGGCAGACAGCCCGCCGCCCTGGTAGAGCGGCATTTTGACGCGTACCCACGCGGAATACTGAGTCCTGTCCAGCGTCCGGCTATTTGCGTATCGGTTATTAAGGTAGTGCGTGACTTCCGGCTCCAGCGAGATAGTAGGCAGCATTTGTGCATTGGCGTTATCCAGCTGCGCGGAAGCCTGGTTCGCCTGCGCCCAGGCAGCAAGAACGGATGGCACCAGGCGATCGTCTACTTTATCGGTCTGACAGGCATTCAGCAGTCCAGACGGAAAATCATTGCTGATATCGCCAACGCTCTGCCAGCCAAGCCAGGTGGCGAGAGACGCGCGCCAGCGATCGAGGCTTGCCTGGTATTGGGTTAACGTGGCCTGTGCGCCTTCGATACGGGTCTGCGTTTGCACCACATCAGATCGCGAGCTGGCGCCTTCGCTATTACGCATATTAGCCAGCCCGGCGATGTGATTCAGCGCCTCAAGCTGCTGGCGCGAGATATCGACCAGCTGCTGGTAGCCCTGAACCTGCACCAGCGCCGCCGCCGCATCGTGAGCCACCATATCGATACTGACTAATACATTGGCCTGCTGCTGTGCGACTGCGGCATTAGCCCTCGCGCACGGAACTGGCCACTTTGCCGAAATCATAAAGCATTTGAGAAAGCGACAGCACTAGAGACGGGCTGTAGCCGTGATCGGAATAGGAGTTGGTAATTCCGCTATCAAAGCCGCCGTTGACCTGAGGGTAATATTTGGCCTCGGCGATATTAACCTTTTCCGCTTCGGCAAAAAGTTTACCCACTTCGGCGCCGATATCAGGATGCCAGCGCACCGCGCGCTGAACCGCCCGGTTAATATCCAGCATGCCCGTCGGCGGTGCGAGAGTATCGCCGCCGTCGCTGCCGGTCAGGCTGGGAAGTGCGGATTGCTGCGCCAGGTTTTGTGCGCTGATAGATGTACCCGTTGTTGCTGATTCCGCCGCGAATGCCGGCGTAATACCCGTAATGCTATAGGCCGCGATCAACACCAGCGGCACGATAAGGCAATGAACTCCGGGTTTGCCCGGAATGTGCTGTTTCATAGGTAATCCTGCGCGTCTTTATGCGACGACTATTGTTATGTTTACCTCTCAGGCGGCGGTCAAAAGCAATTGCCCTATAAAATGTTCCGCGCCCGCACTACTCCTTTATGCCAATATCCGGCACATCCCTGTGCCGGTTTTTTACTTACCCAATATCTTGTGCATTATGGTGCTGCAACAATTCCTCCAGCGTTGCGTGCGTGTCCTCCAGCGTAATTAGCTGCGTTGAGTGATACTTACTCCCCTCACCGTCGCGGTCGATGGAGACAACGGTGTCACCATTTTTGTAACTGACCGAGAGGTAATCACCCACATCACTGCTGGCGTTAAACCCGGAGAGCAGGCTGTTAACGTCAATGTGATCGCCCTGTGCCGCGGAGAAATCGGTCCAGATATTGCCGGTACCGTTACCGCCGGTCGCATCGCTGGCGTTGAGCAGATGGAACATCACCGTATCGCCCGACGCCCCTAACGTGTAGGTATCGTCATAGGCCGTACTGGTCGCGATATCCGCCTGCGCGCCGCCTTTGATAGCCAGATGCATATCAACGGTCAGGGTCGCATCCGCCGTGGCACCGCCGCGCGCGGCCAGATGATAGTCAAACGTCTCTTTACTGGTGATAGAGGCGGTATCAACGCCGCTATTTAAAGAGTAGTTGTAACTACCGTCATTGTGCAGCGTCAGCACGCCGTACTTACCATTGATCGTCACGGAGTCAGGGCCGCTGGTGTGCGACAGCGTATGCGCATGACCGCTCGCATCGTTGATGGAAAGCGTGGTGTAAAGTGACCCAACATTATCTGCAGTGCCGTGCGAGCCGCTGCCGTCCAGGATATTGCCGTTAACGTGTACGCCAGCGCCGGTATGGAAGCTATCCAGATCCACTTCCTTCCCGCTAATGGCTGAGGTAATGGTTATCGTGGAGACAGAAAGCGCGCCCACTTTGCCCTGCAGCGTCATGGTGTAAGTCCCTTCATGCAGCGTCAGGCCGTCCAGTGAAATTGTTGGATTGCTGCCCAACAGTGAACTGCCATTTACGGTTGCCGTTTTCAGTACGGTGCCGTTTGCATCCATGATGCTATAGATAACGCTGATACCCGTTAGCGCCGCACCTGAGATATTGAACCCAAGGTGCACATCTTTCAGGACCGTGCCATCCGCGACGTCAAAGTGGGTGCTAACTACCGAGCTGCTGGTCGCACTCAGCAGTGCTGACTTCCAGCTTTAGGTAGAGCCGGTTTCGTCATAATCTTCCACCACCTGATCGGCGTTCGCGGCCAGATTAACCACATCGTCTGCTGCACTGACGCCGTGTACGGCAACGTCAATATTCAACTTCGCGCTGCTGGAAGCCCCATTCACACCGGTAATGATGTAGGTAAAGCTTTCAGGCCCGGTTATCGACGACGGCGGAATCCCCTGGTGAAGCGCATAGGTATAGTTGCCATGTGCATCAATAGTGAGCGTGCCGTATTTACCTTCGATTTCCGTGGTGCCGCTACGGGCGATAGCCACATCGTTTACTTTGGTTACCAGACTTCCTGCCGGACCATTATCAGCCCCGTGTCCGGTGTCATCGCCGTTAATCAGATTACCGTTAACGTGGCCCGCTTCGGTTTGAACGGCGTGAGTGACATCCGATAGCATATGCAGCGTATATCCAGTCGCGACTGATACTCCGCCATCCGCCTGCAGCAGGAAGATGTAATTGCCCGCAGGCAGCGTCAGTGTCAATGCGTCAGATTTACCGCCCAGCAGCGGTACGCGCAGCCAGTTATCCACAAACTTATACTGTTCGTAGTGCCCGGTTTCAGCGTTGTATTGATAGATATACAGATCAAAGGTGGAAGCCACCGACACGCCGCCCGCCGTTGCCTGAATCGTCACGGTTCTAACAGAATCATCCGCCACAGAGAGCTGCGCCTGGTTTTGCAGATCCAGCAGGCTGGCATCCAGTACTTCGCCAAGCCCAATGTTCGCCAGTAGAATGCCCGTCTTCGCCGAGGCGCCGTGATCGATATCCTCAACGGTAGTACCCACATTCAATTGAGCGTGATCGTCCACGGCTTTCAGGTCCGGAATACCGGGGTTGACGGTTAATGTCGCCGAGCTGGTTGATCCGTTAGGCGCGGTAAGCGTATAGGTAAAGTTCTCGTTTTCCTTGAGATCTGACGGTGACAGCCCATCGCGCAAGGTGTAGGTATAATTCCCCTCGGAATCGATAGACAGCGTGCCGTACTTACCTTCAATTTCGGTATGCCCCTCACTCGCCACGGCCACGCCATTCACATGGCTTATCACGGTACCTTGCGGCGCGGTATCCGCTCCGTGGGTTTCATCGCCGGCGACAACATTGCCGGTGGCTGAAGTTTCCGTGGTATGAACCGTCGTGGTCACGTCAGATTTCACGTTTAGGGTATAACCGGTTAATACGGACAGGCCGTTATCCGCTTGTAGCAGGAAGACATAATCCCCCTGCGGCAGCGTCAACGTCAGCTCATCCGACCGCCCGCCCAGCAACGGCAGGTTCAGCCAGTTATCCACCACCTTATATTGCTCATACTGCCCGGTCGAAGCGTTGTACTGATAGATATACAGGTCAAAAGTGGATGCAACGGCTAGTCCACCTGCGTTGGCCTGGATAGTCACCGTGCGCGTGGCGTCATTGCCTACCGACATCTGGACCTGATTTTGTAGATCAATCAGCGAGACATCCAGCACATCGCCCAGCCCAACGTTCGCCAGTAACACCCCGGTGGCAGAAGACGCGCCGTTATCCGTTTCTGTCGTCGTGGTATTCACTTCCAGTGAGATGTTGTCATCCACGGCAATCGGCGCATCGGCGTCCGCATCCGAATCGGCATCGCTGTCCGCATCTGCATCGCTGTCTGCATCCGCATCGCTGTCGGCGTCTGCGTCGCTATCGGCGTCAGAATCGCTGTCCGCATCCGCATCACTATCGGCGTCCGAGTCGCTGTCCGCGTCTGCGTCACTGTCAGAATCTGAGTCGCTGTCCGCATCCGCATCGCTGTCTGAGTCTGAGTCGCTGTCCGCATCCGCGTCGCTGTCTGAGTCCGAATCGCTGTCAGAATCCGAATCGCTGTCCGCATCCGCGTCGCTGTCAGAGTCCGAATCGCTGTCAGAATCCGAATCACTGTCCGCGTCTGCGTCGCTGTCTGAGTCCGAGTCGCTGTCTGAGTCTGGATTTGCCCCTATATTTCCAGACACCTGTCATCACTTAACCCATTACTGGCCC
>CALYPF010000096.1 GCA_945271245.1 uncultured Enterobacteriaceae bacterium
GATCAGTTTTCAACCGCTGGGGTGGATCAGTTTTGCACCGTTGGTAACATCTGCCAGGCCGTGGAAGATTTCTGCCGTCGACACGATGTTTGATTTCCTGATTGCCAGCACGCGCTCAGCGATTTCGTGCGGGTCATGAGGCGCGTAAATATCGCGTGGAAATAAGGCTATTGATCGCCCGCTGCCCGCGCATTCGCGTCAGGAACATCGCTTTGAAGTGAAATTGTGAAGGCACGCTATCTGTTGATAGCCGAATGGCGCAGGCGGTTAACAGGCGGGAAAGATTAACGCAGGGACCAGTACTCCCGCGTGCAGCGCGTGGCTTCAGGGCAGCGGCGGCAGCTTCCGGTGAGGCACGATGATGAGTCCATCTCTGTACGCTGAGCTTTCCCCATCATCTCCAGGTGGTTGAGCAGCGCTTCAATGCGCGGCAGCGGGACGTTAAGCTGCGCGCTAATACTGCGCGCTTCCATTCTCCCCTGGAGCGCCAGTAAATCGCGGACCTCACGTAAACCGGCCATGCGGTGCCTCCTGAGTCAGCGTTGGCTTACATCGTTAGCGAAGCGGGCGTAAGACAATACCCGCATCACGCGGCGTTTTTTAATGGCATTTGCCTGAGCGGTCGTCACAGCAACAGGCGCTCGCCGTCTCGCCAATGCCGGTCAGGCGTATTTCGACCCGGCTCCGCGCGCGGCGCAGCCCGGCGATCAGCGCGAGGTTGAACAGGAGAACGATCGCAATAGTGATGCTGCTAAAGCGCGGATGGGCGCTAAACGTGGCGCACTGATACCATAGCGCCGCCAGAGAATAGCCGACATTAAGCCCCCATAGCACCGAAAAAGTCATCCATCCGCGGCTGGACTCACGGGCAATGGCCCCCATCACTGAAATGCAGGGTACATATAGCAGGACGAAAATCAGGTAGCTATAGGCCGCCGCATCGCTGCCAAATTTGCTGCTCATCATTCCCATTGCGCCATTTTCCATATCCCCGTCGCCTTTACTGGCCTCAATGGGGTTAGCGAGTACGCTCAGGCTAAACGTCTCTTTCAGGCTTTGCCAGGTTTCGCTCAGGGCATCGATAAGTTCGCCCTTCAGGCTAAAACTGGCAGGATCAAACGCTTCGCTGTGAATATCTTCCGCCGTGTAGAGCGTATTCAGCGTGCCGACAACAACCTCTTTCGCCATGGCTCCGGTGAATAACCCAACCGTCGCCTGCCAGTTATCATCCGTCACTCCGATGGGCCTGAGCAGCGGAGTGAGCGTTTTACTGACCGTTGCCAGCGCCGAGTCATTAATACTGTTTACCGCATTGCCGCTGAATGAAAAGCTATTAAGCGCGCCGATAAATACGCTGACAATAATAATTACTTTCCCCGCGCGTAACACGAAACCTTTCAGACGCTGCCAGGTTTGGAGCAGCAGACTGCGGATAGGCGGGACGTGATAGACCGGCAGTTCCATGACAAACGGCGTGGCTTCGCCGCGCATCAAAGTATGTTTGAGCATCAGGCCGGTGAGAATCGCCATAACGATACCCAGGATATACAGCGAAAAAACCACCAGCGCGCCCTGCTTGCCGAAAAACGCAGCGGAAAAGACGGCAAAAATGGCGAGACGCGCGCCGCACGACATAAACGGCGCCATCATAATCGTCATCAGGCGCTCGCGCGGGGCGTCCAGCGTGCGTGCGCCCATAACGGAAGGCACATTGCAGCCGAACCCGACAATCAAAGGCACAAACGATTTCCCGGGCAATCCCAGCGCCTGCATCAGGCGATCCATCACAAATGCGGCGCGCGCCATATAGCCAGAGTCTTCAAGGAAAGAGAGAAACAAATACATCATGCCGATTTGCGGCACCAGCGGCAAAACGGTATTGATCCCGCCGCCTATCCCTTGGGCAAGGAATACCGTAAGCCACGTAGGGAAATGGAGCGTTGCTCCCAGCCACTGCATGCCGTGCACAAAGATGGCGACCGAACCCGCGTCAAAAATAGGCTGCAGCGCGCCACCGATATTAATAGCCAGCAGGAACATTACATACATCACCAGCAGAAAGACCGGCAGCCCAAGTACACGGTTAATCATGATTTTATCCAGCATTACCGTGAGGTGGTTGGGTTCAGCGGTCAGGCTATTGCTGGCTTCATCGCAAATTGCAGCAATGCTCTGATAGCGCGCATCGGCAATGCTAAGCGCCGGGTCGTCCAGTTGAGTGCTCAGCCGTGCGAACGCGCTCTCCAGCAGCGGCCCCGCATGGCCCGCGTGCTGGTGGCTGTAGATATCGCCTTCCAGCATTTGAATCGCCAGCCAGCGACGTTGACGGTGCGGCAGCGTGACGGGCATGGCTTCGGCCAGCGTTTCTGCTTCAGCCAGCAGCGGATGCGGGTAGTGCGCCAGTTCTACATCCTGATTGCTGCTATGGCGATCAATGGCGAGTTTCAGTCCTTCGATGCCGCGCCCGCGCGTAGAAACCATGGGGATGACCGGGCAACCAAGGCGCGCAGAAAGCGCGTCGGTATTAATGTGGATGCGCTGTTTCTCTGCAATATCGAGCATATTAAGCGCGATAATGCAGGGAATGCCTAATTCCAGCAGCTGCAGCGTCAAATAGAGGTTGCGCTCCAGGTTCGCGGCGTCGACCACATTTATCAGCATGTCGGCGTTGCCACTGAGAATGTAGTGGCAGGCAATCTGTTCATCCAGCGACGTTTGAGCAGAAATCGTGGTCAGCGAATACGTACCTGGCAAATCCACCAGTGTCACCTGGTTATCGGTAGTACTGAACTGCCCTTCTTTGCGTTCTACCGTAACGCCAGCCCAATTCCCCACGCGCTGGCGAGCGCCGGTAAGCTGATTGAAAAGCGTGGTTTTCCCGGAGTTAGGGTTACCGATAAGGCCAATAGTTAATTTTTTCATGATGAGCGTGAACGATAAAATAGCGGAAGCGGCAGCGCTGCGGCAGACTCAGGAGACCTGCTCAAGGTTCAGCAACGCCAGATCTTTTTTACGCAGCACCAGATTTACGCGCCGCGTTTCAATATGCACAGGATCGCCGAAAGGCGCCACGCGTACCACGCGAAACGCCGAGCCGGGCAGTATCCCAAGAGAGAGCAGCTTTTGGCGATACGCCGGGCTAATTTCCCGTGCGAAGCTAATAATTTTCCACGTACTATTTGGTAATAAACGCATAGCACCCACCCGTTGGATTTTCTGGATCGTGATATGTCGCGCTGCCTTTCAGCCACGCGGGCGGCAGGTTGAGCAGAGTTAACCAGAAGTATAATTCAATGATAATGAGAATGGTTTCTATCTTCAATGAATAAAATCGCGTTAACGATGATTTTCCTGATTTGGGTCATGAAACCCAAATAGAGCAAGATAACAAAGAGTTAATGGCGTTAATCTAAGGTAAAAAAAGTGATTCTTTCAGCCTGGATGATCGTAGATAAGACTTTTGCCCGGCTTTAAGTAATAACTTAAATATGCAAACCAGCCTCACGCGCGTATTTCCATTGATAGCGGTAATTTTTCTATTAAAATCAAAATATCGTAATGAATATATTAGTTAAGAATTTTCATATATTCGGGCTTGGGGTTTTCATAAGCTATCGGAATTAATATTATTGGCGCTGATATTAGGTGTTTCTATTATATGCTTAGGTAATTAAAGTTAATGGGATTTAATTGGTTTTTTGTTTTTAGTTGAAGCCTGCTCCTGAATCTATTGACCAGTGTGAGTCGGAATAGCCAATTTTTTATTTCTCTATTTTTATTATATTCAGCTGAATCTACTTAAGTTCAAAAGTATGTTTCATTTCTTTATTTTATTTGCATAATTCTCATCAATACCGCCGGTGATAATACCGTACGCGACAGGGAAAGCACGTGTAATGATAAAACGATATTCATCTAAGGCGGGGAGCGCCTTATTTCTGCTGGCGAATTCGGCGCTGGCGGCGCCGCAGGATAATCAATTTCTTTATCAGCAAGAGCAGCAAAAAGCGCTGGAACAACAGTTAGCGCCGGAAAAGCCGGATGTGCGACTGCCCGCGCCGGTTAACAGTATTTCCCGCCCCGAGTTCCCTGAGGAAACGCCCTGTTTTCCCCTTTCCCGCGTCGTACTCAGTGGAACGGAATCTCTGCCTCACTGGCTGCCGCTTCAGCGCATTGCCAACTGGGGCGTGGGGCAGTGCCTTGGCACTAAGGGCATCAACCTGCTCATGAGCTCGCTGCAAAACCGGCTGATATATCACGGCTATGTCACCACGCGCGTGCTGGCGCCGGCGCAGGATTTAAAAAGCGGCACCCTGCGCCTGACGGTGTTGCCGGGTACGATTCGCCACGTAGTATTAACGCCGGAGAGCGGTCATTACATCCAACTCTACTCCGCTTTTCCCGCGCATGAAGGCGCGCTACTGGATTTGCGCGACATTGAGCAGGGGTTGGAAAATCTGCAGCGCCTGACCGGCGTTGAGGCTAGCATGGAAATCGTGCCCGGCGACAAACCCGGTGAGAGCGATATCGCATTAAGCTGGAAACAGGACCGCATGTGGCGGCTGGGCGCCTATCTTGATGACTCGGGGACGAAAAGCACCGGGCGCTATCAGGGCGGCATGACGGTTTACCTGAACAACCCGCTGTCGCTGAGCGACATGTTTTATGTCTCCGGCAGCCACGATCTGAATAGCACCGGCGATAAAGGCAATAAAAACCTGACGCTGAATTACTCTGTTCCTTTCGGCTACTGGCAGTTTGGCGTAACCGCTAACGATTACAGCTACCACCAATTACTGGCCGGGCCGAACGGTGATAACCGCTATAGCGGAAAGAGTAAAAGCCTCACGGCGCAGGCGAGTCGCATTATTCATCGCAGCGGCACGCAAAAAACCACGCTCAATTTTGATGTTACGACGCGCCAGTCGCGTAACTTTATCAATGATACGGAAATCGAAGTTCAGCGCCGTCAGACCTCGGCCTGGCGGCTGGGCCTGCAGCATCGTCACTATATCGGCGCTGCGACGCTAGACGCGGGGGCAAGCTGGCAGCGCGGTACCCGCTGGTTTGGAGCGATGAAAGCGCCGGAAGAATATACCGGTGATGCCACGGCGCTGGGGAAAATATTACGGCTTGACGCCAGCCTGACGCTACCGTTTGCGCTGGCATCACAAAATTTTCGCTACAGCGTGCAGTATTCGCGGCAGATCAACGAAACGCGCCTGACGCCGCAGGATGAATTCTCTATCGGCAACCGCTGGACGGTGCGCGGCTTTGACGGCGAACGCTCCCTGAGCGCCGCGCGCGGCTGGTTTGTGCGTAACGATCTCGGCTGGAGCACGCCGCTGCCCGGCTCTGAGCTATATATCGGCGCCGACTACGGCGAAGTGGGAGGCAGTAGCTCTTCCATGCGCATCGGCGATCGCCTGGCCGGCGGTGCGCTGGGTCTGCGCGGCAGCGCCTTTAATACCGGCTATGACCTATTCGCCGGCATTCCTTTCTCAAAGCCGAAAGGATTTCAAACCAGCGGCGTTACGCTGGGCTTTAGCCTCAACTGGAATTACTGAATAACGCTTCGGGGCGCGGGCGCCCCGATGACCGGAACCGGACGCAAGGAAGTCGTTACATGAATAAGAATCTCTATCGCATTATTTTCAACCGCGCGCGCGGCATGCTGGTCGTGGTGGCGGAAATTGCCGGTTCCGGGCAGGGGAATAGCAGTGCCGCTGGCGGGCGCACGCTTATGCGGATGACGGGCCGCCTGGCCGCGCTGCCGTTCGCGCTTTGGCTATCGCTGGGATCTGTGCATTTTGCCCAGGCGGCGATCGTTGCCGATGCCGGCGCGGCTGGCAAACTGCGCCCTAATGTGACCAACAGCGCTAACGGCACCCCACAGGTAAATATCCAGGCCCCAAGCGCGGGCGGCGTCTCCCGGAATGTCTATAGCCGCTTCGACGTTGACCACAAGGGCGTGATCCTCAATAACGCGAATAAAAACGCGCGCACAGAGCTGGGCGGTATGATTGCTGCAAACCCTAATCTGGCGCGCGGCAGTGCAAAAGTTATCCTGAACGAGGTGAACGCGCGCGACCCCAGTAAACTCAACGGCTATATCGAAGTCGCCGGGCAAAAAGCGCAGGTGATTATTGCCAACCCGGCGGGGATATCCTGTGACGGCTGCGGATTTATTAACGCCAACCGCGCCACGCTCACCACCGGCCAGGCGCTGATGCAAAATGGCGCGATAACCGGCTACGACGTTTCGCGCGGTGAAATAGTGGTGCAGGGGCGCGGCATGGACGCCTCGAAGACCGACTATACCGATATCATCGCCCGCTCCGTAAAAGTCAACGCGGGGCTGTGGGCCAACGAATTAAACGTAACCACCGGCGCCAACCGCGTTAGCGCCGGTGGCAGCAGCGTCCAGGCGCGTACAGCGGATGACAAAACGCGCCCCGGCTTTGCGCTGGACGTCTCTTCGCTCGGTGGCATGTATGCCGGGAAAATCAGACTCACCGGCACCGAGAAAGGTGTGGGCGTGCGCAACGCCGGGGAAATTGGCGCCAGCGTTGGCAACGTGACGCTAAACACAGACGGAACCATCAGCAACAGCGGCACGATGAACGCCGCGAAAGATATTCAGCTTAGTAGCCGGGCAGCCATTGATAACCAAGGCACGGTCTACGCGAAGCAAGACAGCGTAGTCACCGCCTCCGGGGCGCTGGTGAACCGCGGCACGCTGGCCGCCGGGCGCAGCATCGGGCTTACCGGCGCATCGCTTAATAACCAGGCGGGCGGTGCGCTGGCCGCGGGCATGTGCGCCGATGGCCGCGTCGGGCAGGCGGGCGATTTAACCATAAAAACTGCGGGCAAGGCGCAGTCTCAGGGGCAGATGCTCTCCGGGCGACATATTGATATTGCCGGTAACGCCGTCGATCTCAGCGGCGGGCAAAACTTCGCTAGCGGCGATTTACGCGCCCAGGCGCGCGCCGGGGATATCTCGCTGGTGCAAAGTAAAACCCAGGCGCAGGGCGCAATGTCACTGCAGGCCAGCGGCCAGTTGAACAATCAGGGCGGGGCGCTGCAGGCCGGCGCGCTTTCGGTCACTGCGGCGGCTATTAATAACGCCAAAGGCGGCATACAGGCGCAGGCCATGGCGCTAAACGCTCGCACGCTGAATAACACTGACGGAACCGTTAATCACACCGGAACAAACGCGCTGCGGTTAGGCATGGCGGAGTCAATAAACAACCAGGGCGGGACGATTGCCAGCCGGGGCAGCGATCTTTCCGTTGCTACCGGGGTGCTGAATAACCAGCGCGGCGCTATTTTGCATCAGGACAATGGGCGGCTGAACATTGATGCCAATACCCTTAACGGCAGCGGCGGCACCATAAGCAGCGAAGGCGCACTGGCTATTCACGGCGCTAGCCTCAACCTGGACCACGGGCAAACTATCGCCCGGCACCTGTCGCTGACCGGCGATACGCTTTCAAACCGCGACGGCAAGCTGGTGCAAACCGCTGCAGACGGCCCCATGGATCTCAATGTGCGCGGCGCGCTGGATAACACCGGCGGTTATATCGCGAGCCAGGGCGGCGTAGGGCTGCAGGCGGGCTCGCTGACCAACAACCAAGGTGAAATGACCGCAGTGCAGGGACCGCTGCGCATTGCCCTGCGTGACGACCTGCATAATCAGGGCGGCGTGCTTAACAGCGGCGGGGCGCTCACGCTTACCGCACGGCTGCTGGATAACCTGCGCGGAACCCTCAATGCGGCGGGGAACCTTCAGGCTACGGTTACCGGGGTTGTAAATACCCAGGGCGTACTGGCAGCGGGCGGTGCGCTGGCGCTAACCTCTCAGGGCATGAACAATAAAGATGGCGCGCTGCAGGGCAACGGCGTCACGCTTAATTTGGGTGACAGCCTGCTTAACAATGCGCGCGGGCGCCTGCTTTCCAGCGGGAACATGGCGTTAAATAGCGGCGAGCTGCAAAACGGCGGCGGAATTATTCAGAGCAACGGCGACATGGCGCTGGACACCCGCGGCAAAACGCTCAATAACGCCCAGCCGCAGCGCAGCGGCGGTATCCTGAGTGGCGGTACGCTAACCCTGCGCAGCGGTGCGCTTAATAATGCGGGCGGTACGCTTTCCGCAGGCCGCGGCTTATCGCTGGCGGCAAGTTCACTGGACAACGGCGGCGGTACGCTAACGGGAAAAGGTGCGCTGAATCTGCATACCGGGGCGCTGAATAATAACGGCGGACTGATCCAGGGGGATAGCCTGGATATCGACACCGGAAACGCCGCGCTCAGCAACCAAAACAGCGGAACGGACGGCGGCATTATTGCTTCCGGCACCCTGAACATCCGCAGCGGCGCGCTGAATAACCAGGCAGGCGCGATTATCGGCCAGCGCGTCGCGCTGGCGACGCAGGGCACGCCGCTGAACAACGAGGGCGGTGAGATAACCGGCGGAAAAGCCCTAACGCTGGATAGCGGCGCGTTAAACAACCGAGGCGGTAAATTGCTGTCTGGCGGCGAACTTATCCTGCGCAGCGGCGCGCTGGATAACAGCGCCGGGCGTGTACAGGCCAACGGTACGCTGAACCTCGATACCCAGGGTGCACGACTTATCAACGCAGAACACGGGCTGATAAGCGGAGGAAATCTGACGCTGCGTAGCGGAAATATCGATAACCGCAGCGGAGCGCTATTGGGCGACGGCGGCGTTGATATTATTTCCGGCGGCCTCGACAACCGGGGCGGCACGCTTGGCAGTGAACTGGGCGACATTACGCTGGTGGGCAGCGCGCTGGATAACCGCAGCGGCCTGATTCAGGGCAAAGGCAATGTGGCGTTAAATACCAACAATGGCGCGCTGTTCAACGGCGACAGCGGCAGTAACGGCGGCATCTTCAGCGGCGGAACGCTGATCGTTCGCAGCGGAGCGCTGGATAACCAGCGGGGGATCCTGTCCGGCGCGCGGGTCGATATCCTTGCGCAGGGGCTAAATAACACCCACGGCCTGCTGCTGGCCGCCGGAGACGCCAGCCTCGATACCCAGGGCAGCAGCCTGATCAACGCCAGCACCGCGGGCGATAGCGAAGGTATTCGCGCTCAGGGAACGCTGACTATCAGCAGCGGTGATATCGATAATCAGTCCGGCTTTATCGGCAGCGGGCGCGCTATTGTCAATGCCGGTACGCTGAACAATAGCGGCGGTACTTTTGGCGGCAACGGCGGTTTACGCTTCAGCGGCGCGGGCGTCAATAACGCGCGCGGTCGCCTGCAAAGCGCGGGCGATATCCAGATAGACAGCAAACAGGGGCTGGAAAACGGCGGCGGGATCGCGCTGGCCGATGGCACGCTAACAATAACCGGCGGTGCGATAAATAACGCACAGGGGCAGCTACAGGGTGGCAAAGGCGTGCGCCTGACGAAGCTATCCACCGTCAATAACCAGGGCGGTAAACTGCTGTCCGGTGGCGACCTTGCGCTGAATGCCGGTTCGCTGGATAACCGCAGCGGCGAACTCTTTGCCTTTGGCGACGTACATCTTGGCGTTACGGGCCTGCTGGATAACAGCGGCGGCACCCTAAAAGCGAACGATGCGCTCGTGCTAAAAGCGGGAACTCTGCGTAATAGCGACACCCGCAGCGGCGCGCGCGGCGTTGAGGCGCAGAGCATTCAGTTGAACGCCGGAGATGTGGATAACCGCCGTGGGCGTATTCAGAGCGCACAGGGGCTGCAGGCAGACGTTAAACGCCAGTTTATCAATGACGACGGGCTGCTGGTGAGCGGCGGCGCGCTGACGCTACAGGGCGACGCGCTGAACATCGCAAACCGGGCGGGCACGGTATATGCGGACGACACACTAAAACTCGTGGCGGCGCTGCTGGGCGGCGATGGCAGCGTACAGGGCGCTAAAGATGTCGCGCTGACGCTGCGCGAAGCGCTGCATAACACCGGCGTGCTGGCGGCGGGCGGTAACCTGGCGCTAAATAGCGGCGGGCAGATAAGCAACGACGGTATGCTGGGCGCCGGGAAAACACTGGATCTGAAAGCGGTGGCGCTCAATAACGGCGCGGGCGGTGAAATTAGCGCCGGACAAACGCGGTTAAACATCGCGACTATCCTGCATAACCTTGGGCTTATTGACGGCGGCTTAACGTACATCATCGCCAACGCGCTGGAAAACCTCGGCACCGGGCGTATCTATGGCGACCATATTGCCCTGCAAACGGCCAGCCTGACCAATGATAAAGATGCGGCCAGCGGAAAAGCAGCGGTGATCGCCGCCCGCGATCGGCTGGATATCGGAGCGGGCACCCTTCTTAACCGCGATCACGCGCTGCTGTACAGCGGTGGAAACATGAGCATAGGCGGCCAGCTCAATGATGCGCTCAACGCCACCGGGCAGGGCGGCACGCTGAGCAACCACAGCGCGCAAATTGAAGCCGCTGGCGATTTAAGCCTGAGTATGGGGCGCGTGGATAACCGCGATATTCACCTGCGGCTGAGTGACACGCCGGAAGAGGTGTCGCGCGAATCGTTTGATGAATGGCAGTATTGCCAGGGCGACAAGCAAAGCGTCGCCTGTAACGGCGGTGACGGTAAGCGCTATATTTTGGGGCCGGTAGAGCCAGGTGGCAAAAAACGCTATGGTCTGAATCCCGACGGCAGCAAAAATACCAGTGTGGAACTTCTGCTACGGGAAAATCATGCCAGCAACCGCATGCGGTTTACTATTCCCGGCTTCGGCGCCAGCAAGCACTTTATTGAATATATCTACGACAGAATCATCTCTGAAACCAAAATCCTGCAGCGCGATGGTGCATCTATTACCAGCGGCGGCAATATGACGGTCACCGGCGGCGCGCTGGTGAACCAGGACAGCCGCATCGTGGCCGGGCGCGATTTTATTAATCGCGGTGCCAGTCTGGACAACCGGGAAACCAAAGGCACGCGCACCGTGGTCGATGTGGGCAAGCGTATCTCCTATTACAAAAAAGGCGACTGGCACACCGCGCGTAATGAGATGGAGTACCAGGGCGAAAACGCCAGCAGCGATCTGTCGCTGGGGCTAATGCGTTTTGAGAGCCACGCGGACACCGGCGATACCGGTTATGCCGTCGATCGCCGCGACGGAGTTATCGTCGACGGCCAAGGCGGTGTCGTCAGCGATCGCGCTGCCCCGGGCCGCGATGGCGCGCTCTCGTGGGACGATGCCCTCGATATGCCAGATTTACTTACCGGCGGAAAAGTAGACGGCGTGACCGACCGGCCGCTGGAGATCCCGCCGGGCGAAAGCATTACGCTGCCGCTACCGCCGGAAGAAGTAGACGGTAAACCGGTGGATAAAGAGATCCGCGTGGCGGCGCCGTCGACCCGCCTGCCGGATAACAGCCTGTATCACACTCACCCCGGTGCTTCGTCAGACTACCTGGTGGAAACCGATCCGCGCTTTACCCAGGAGAAAAAATGGCTCGGTAGTGACTATATGCAAAAGGCGCTCGCCAACGATCCGAATAACCTGCTGAAGCGGTTGGGCGATGGCTATTACGAGCAAACTCTGATCCGCGATCAAATTACGCGCGCTACCGGCCAGCGCTATCTGGACGGGCAAAGCAGCGATGAAGCGCAGTACCGTATGTTGATGGACAACGGTATTGCCTTTGCGAAAAAACTGGGGCTAACGCCGGGTGTGGCACTAAGCCCGGAACAAATGGCGCAGTTGACCAGCTCAATTGTCTGGCTGGTGACTCAGCAGGTGCGGCTGCCGGACGGCAGCGTGGAGCAGGTGCTGGTGCCTCAGGTCTACCTGAAGGTGAATCAAAACAGTGTCAACGGCAATGGCGCGTTAATCGCCGGTAACCGCGTCTTCTCTGAAACCTCGGGTGATGTGAACAACAGTGGGACGATAGCCGGGCGCGACGTGACGCGGCTGGATGCCAACAACCTGACTAACACCGGCTTTATTCAGGGCGGGGCGGTGGATATCACCTCGCGGCTGGATATTCACAACCGGGGTGGTGCTATCCTCGGCGATAACAGCGTCAGCCTAAAGGCCGGGCGCGACCTGGTCAGCGAAAGCCTCACGCGCGGCAGCGACGGGGCGCGGGATATCTCGGCACCGGCTACCGTGTGGGTTCAGAACCCGGGCGGCAGCCTGACGCTACAGGGCATGCGCGACGTAACGCTGACCGGCAGCGTGACGGGCACGCACGGCGAAGGCAGCAGTACCACTATCGTCGCCGGCAATAACCTGACGCTGGATACGGTGAAAACGTCGCGCGAAACCAGCTACCGCCGCAGTGATAAACAGTACGACCTGACGCGTGAAACGCAGGAGGTCGGCAGCCAGGTAAGCAGCGGGGGGACGCTGACGCTGCATGCAGGTAACGACCTGAACGCCCGCGCGGCGGACGTCACGGCGGGCGGGGCGCCGTGCGCGACCTGACGGTGCGCGGTTCGTCCGTAGCGGGCACCGGCGACGTCCTGCTGGCGGCAGGCAATAACCTGAATATCACCACGGCGGATGAGGCGCAGCACGAAAGCCATATGAGCCGGAAGAAAAAGTCCGGGGTGATGGGCATGGGCGGCCTGGGATTTACGGTGGGCAGCGCGCAGGAGAAAGTGTCGCAGAGTGATGACAGTAACCTGAAGAAAGGGAGTATCGTGGGCAGCAGCCAGGGTAACCTGACGCTGAGTGCGGGCAACCAGCTTAACGTGCACGGCAGCGACCTGATAGCGGGTAAGGACATGGCCCTGTCGGGCAGCGACGTGAGTATCACGGCGGCGGAGAACAGCCATACGTCGCAGCGCGTGGTGGAGCAGAGCAACAGCGGATTAACGCTGTCGCTGTCGGGCGCGGCGGGGAGCGCGCTGAATACGGCGATAAGTCAGTCGAGGGCGGCGAAGGAAGAAAGCAGCGGACGACTGGCGGCGCTGGAAGGGGTGCAGAGCGTGCTGTCCGGGGTGCAGGCGGGGCAGGTGATAGACAAGGACCTCGCCCGGGGCAAGGACGACCCGGGGAATAATAATACGATAGGGGTGTCTGCGGGTTACGGGAGTCAGCGTTCGCGCAGTGAAAGCCGGAGTGAGGAGCATTATCATCAGGGGAGCAGCCTGACGGCGGGAGATAACCTGAGTATCACGGCGACGGGCAGACAGGGCGGCGGAGATATCCGGGTGGAGGGCAGTGAGCTTCAGGCGGGCCGGGATATGGCGCTGAACGCGAAGCGTGACGTGACGCTGACGTCATCGGCGGACACGCGGGAGATGTCGGGTAAAAACAAGAGCAGCGGCGGCAGTCTGGGCGTGAGCGTGGGTGCGGGCCAGGGTGGAATGGGGCTGAGCGTGTCAGCGAGCGCAAACAGCAGCCACGGGCGTGAGCGCGGCAGCGGCGTGACGCACAATGAGACGCAGCTCAGGGCGGGCAACCAGGTGACGATAGAGAGCGGCCGTGACACGACGCTGACGGGCGCGCAGGTGAGCGGCAGGCAGGTGACGGCGGATGTGGGCCGCAACCTGACGCTGGGCAGCGAGCAGGACAGTGACCGCTACGACAGCCGGCAGAGCAGCGTGAGCGCGGGAGGCAGCGTGGCGGTACTCGGCGCGGGCGGTTCGGCGAGCGTGAGCGTTTCGCAGGATAAGATGCACAGTACGTATGATTCGGTGCAGGAGCAGACGGGGATATTTGCGGGCAGCGGCGGGTTTGACGTGAAGGTCGGCGGGCATACGCAGCTTGACGGTGCGGTGATAGGGTCGACGGCGGAGGCGGGGAAAAACCGGCTGGATACGGGGACGCTGGGGTGGAGCGATATTCATAACCGTGCGGAGTATGAGGTGTCGCATGCGGGAGCGGGGATGAGCACCGGCGGCGGCAATATCGGTAACCAGTTTGTGGGCAACGCGGCGAATAATATGCTGGCGGGGCTGAACAGCGGAGACAGCGCGCACAGCACGACGCGTTCAGCGGTGAGTGACGGCACGATAACGGTGCGCGACGTGGCGAATCAGAAGCAGGATACGGGAGAGCTGAACCGTGACGTAGCGCATGCAAATGAGACGCTGAGCCCGATATTCGACAAGGAGAAGGAGCAGAAGCGGCTGCGTGAGGCGCAGGTAATAGGAGAGATTGGGAGCCAGACAGGGGATATTATCCGGACCCAGGGTGAGATAATTGCCACCCGGAAAGCCCGGGATAAAATGGCCGGTGCCACGGATGCAGACCGGGCGAAGGCGAAAGCCGACTGGGAGACAGCGCATCCGGGAAAGACGGCCACAGACAAGGATATTGAGGGGCAGGTATACGAGAATTTTTATAAGGATGCCTTTGATAAAACGGGGACAGGGACGGGCAGCACAATCCAGCGCGTGGTGCAGGGCGCAACGGCGGTGGTGCAGGGGCTGGCAGGCGGCGACCTGAGGAAGGCGATAGCGGGCGGAGCGGCACCGGAGATAGCGAATATCATTGGCAGAAGCGGGATGAGTTCGCAGGAGAAGGTGCTGGCGCACGCGGTGGTGAACGTGGCGCTGGCGCTGGCGCAGGGAAATAATGCGCTGTCGGGAGCGGCAGGGGAAGCGATGGGGCTGCTGTCGGATAGGCTGTACGGAAAGAGCGCGTCAGAGCTGACGGAATCGGAAAGGGCGACGGTAAGTGCACTTGCGACGCTGGCAGCGGGGCTGGCAGGCGGGCTGGCGGGAAACAGCGCGGTGGACGCAGCGACAGGCGCGCAGGCCGGAAAGACGACGGTTGAGAATAATCTTCTGGGCGGGAATGAAGAGACCCAGACGAAGTTCGTGCAGGAGCACGGGAAAGATATAGCCTCCTGTTCAGCTAATCCGGGTGGTGCAGCGTGTCGGCGCGGTATGGCAATGAACGATGCGCTGTCGGTGGCACTTCCGGCCGGGCTTGGTGGTGGTGTACTTGCGGCGGCCTCGCCGGAAATCGCGGTGGCAGCGAGAGCAGCGATAGAGGCCTGTGCAGGGAATGTTGTACTGTGTCTGAATAATGCGGGTATCCAGGTGTCGGAGGCGATAGTCCCGGGAGGAGTGGGAGCCGGAGGTGCAGTAGGTATAGGTAAGACGGCATCAGAGGCAGCGGCAGCAAAAGCGGAAGCAGCGGCGGCTAATGCGGCGAAAAATGGTCAGACAATCAATAATTCCAGTTCTTTAAATGTTGCCGAACAGATAGGAATACTACGTGATGCAGCCAAGGGTAATAAAGGATACTTTGGTTTAGGAAAGGCCACTGCTAATGAAGCTAATGTATTAGGAGAAGCATGGGTTGGGCCGGGTTACAGAATATCTAAAGACGGAACATCATGGGTAAGTGCTGATGGCTTAAGAGTTTATCGACCACCTTCAGCTAAACCAAATAGTACGTATGCTACAACAGGTGTACAGGCTAACTTTGAGCAAAAGTTAACACCTGGTGGGCGACCAATTAGCAATGGACATTTGGATATAACTAAATGAAAGCCTTATTAAAAGAACTGCGTTCTTTGGAAATAGAAGATGATTTAAATAGTTATTGGCCTGAAAATCCTGAGTTTTTTGGAAGCTGGGTTAGAGCAATGATTGGACCTGATGATGAAGAGGGCGCTGAGTATTTTGACATGCTAATTTGTACTCCAAAATGGTTGCAGGGTGAACTCGTAAAAAATGATGTTCTTTTAGGTAAAGGAATGATCATTATGGATGAATACGACTACGATAAAATCCGGGCCTTTATAGAAAAACAAATTATTGCTTGTCATGCAGATAGCTGGTCCAGCATAGCTCAAAAGCTAAGTCGTATTAGTTTTTGGGAATATGAAGATTATCAGTTTTATCAAACTCGGTAGAGTTGATCCCGCCCTTAACTGCCGGGATTTTTTTACCTGTCAGTTACCCTTCAGTCGCCAGCCGTATCACCAGTTGCCCGTGTCAACGGTCACGGTAACCGGCGTGTTGCTCGCAAAGCCCGCCTCTTCCAGCCAGTTGCCCTTCAGGTTAAGAGGGGGTAGCGGCGGATTTGAGGTGAAGGTCGGCGGGCATACGCAGCTTGACGGAGCGGTGATAGGGTCGACGGCGGACGCGGGGAAAAACCGGCTGGATACGGGGGCGCTACAGGCGGTGCATGCGAGTACACATCCGGCGGAGCAGGGGAAAGATGACGGGCCGGATGTTGCTGATAAAAACTGAAGCAGTATACTAACAGTTATTAACTGATAGTAATCCGGATGGAGAAAACATCATGCCAACCAGCGTAGCCCTGAGCCCCTACTTCGAAGCGTTCATCCGTGAACAGATAGAAAGCGGGCGTTACAACAATACCAGCGAAGTTATCCGCGCGGGGCTGCGTGCTCTGGAAGAACGGGAGCAACAGATGAAACTTGACTCGCTACAACAGGCGGTCAGTGCGGGTATCAACAGCGGAGAAAGCCGCAGTGCAAAAGCGGTGTTCGGGCGTCTGTCGCGCAAATACCGGAATATGGCAGAAGGCGATAAAGAGTAGTGAAGCTGGGTATATCGCCACTGGCAGAGCAGGACATGGAGGCTATCGGCGACTATATCGCACAGGATAATCCGCTGCGGGCGGTAAGCTTCATTGAAGATCTGTACCAGCAGTGTCTGCGGGTTGCAGAGTCACCGGTTATCTACCGGCAAAGGCCCGAGCTGGGACAAAACATCAGAAGCTGTGCTTATGGCCGCTATCTCATCGTGTTCAGGGTGCTGGACACGGAAGTACGAGTCGAACGTGTCCTTCATGGCTCAAGGGATATCATCGGGCTGTTCCCGGAGCCGGGCGTAGCACCGGAGTAGCCGGAGAGGCAAAGAAGTTAGCCGGCCGTGTGTAAGGTGGCAGGGGAGTGCAGGCAGAAGGCGCACATCCCTGTGTACCCCCTGCCCTCTGCCGTTGGCGTGTGCGGCGGTAAATGCCGCTGCCCCGGCGTTCAGCGGTGTGCCGCATGTAAATCGGGTCGCAGGGCCATCGTCGTTGAGAATAATGCGCTGAGCCTGCCGAAGGGAATGATTGATTACGGTGCAGCAGCTTCCTGGAATCAGTATGCAGAAACAGAAGGACTGACGGCAGAGCAGAAACAGGCGGGGCTGGATAAACTGGCGAAGGGCGATATGCCGGACGGAGTCAATATTACAAAAGTAATAGTAAATGGCTCAGTGGATGGAGCATTAATAACCGGCGCCTGGTATATAGGCCCGGCAGCAACAGCGGGTAAGGTAGTGGGTGGAGCAATCATTGCAGAAATCGCAAACGGTTCCTATCAGTGGTTTGACCTGAGCAAACCGGGTAATGAAAACAAGGGCTGGGATTATAAAGGAAGCGCAGTCGCCGGTGTAACGGGTGCACTGGCACCGGGACGTGGCGTCTGGGTATAGCAGCAGGTGGAGCCATATTCAATGACGGGCCGGATATTGGGTCGATAGGTGGTGCGGCAGCAGGTGCCTGGGCTGGCGGAATATTTGGCAAGTATGTGCCGGGCATTGTGAACTCAGCAACAGGAAAAGAAATACCTGGTTTTATATTTGATGTTACAGGTTCATTTGGCAGTGAGATTTTAGGTGGATATATAAAAGATGGAGTTAATAATAAATCGCTCCCTAAAGAACAGAAAAAGGATGCTAAACGAAAAGTTATTTTAAGCTACTGATATATTCATTTTTTTCTGCGTGATGTTAGGCTTTATTCTTTTAGGGGCCGGTGCATTATTTATTTTTCTGACAAAAGGCTACTTCTTTTTTCCGGCTTATCACGTAAAAAGGTTGATTGTATTTAGCTGCATAGCAAGCGTAGCCATAACCTTGGCAACAATAGTTTTCAATCTGATAGATAAGCGTAAAGCCCGCAAATCTCCCCCTTCCGATCCAAAGTAATCTGTTAATCCCGGCCCTCAAAATCCGGGATTTTTTACGTCATCACATTGTTTCACATTATTTATTAAGCAACCTTGCCCCTGGCTACATAAACACACCAGGGGCCGTTGATTGCTGACTACAGAGTGCCGGTGCCTCCGTCGGAGCACCATACCTGGCCGGAGGAATAACTATTTTCGCTGGAAGCCATGGTGACATAGATTGCCGCGATTTCCGCAGGCTGGCCCGGGCGACCAAGCGGTGCAGAGGCGCCAAATTGCATGACTTTTTCCTGAGGCTGGCCGCCGCTGGTTTGTAGCGCTGTCCAGTAGGGGCCGGGCGCGATGGCATTAACGCGGATACCCTCTTCGCCCAACTGTTTTGCCAGCGCTTTAGTGAAAGCGACAATGCTGGCTTTGGTCTGGGCGTAATCCAGTAGGATGGCGCTGGGGTTATAGGCCTGTACCGAGGTGGTATTAATTATCGAAGCGCCGCGCGGCAAATATTCCATTGCGGTGCGGGTTATCCAGAACATTGCATAGACGTTGGTTTTAAACGTCGCATCGAAATCCTCGGTGCTGAGGGTGCGAATGGATTTGTTAAACTGTTGCCGGCCCGCATTATTGACCAGAATATCTAAGCCATTTAGCTGGTGTGCGGCATTATTAACAAGCTGCTGACAAAAGGATTCTGAGCGGATGTCCCCTGGCAATGCGACCGCTTTCCGGCCTTCAGCTTCGATAAGTTTTATCACTTCCGCTGCGTCGCGCTCTTCTTCCGGCAAATAGTTAATCGCGATGTCTGCGCCTTCACGTGCGTACGCTATGGCCACTGCGCGGCCTATACCAGAGTCTCCGCTGTCAACAACGGGTAAAAAGTGATCCACTTACCGTCACCACCAACGGTCTA
>CALYPF010000097.1 GCA_945271245.1 uncultured Enterobacteriaceae bacterium
ATTAGACCGTTGGTGGTGACGGTAAGTGGATCACTTTTTACCCGTTGTTGACAACGGCGTTTACTATCGCCATCTGGGCGAATATATTCAAAGCCGTACATATTTCCGTCACGCGCTGGCATAAGGGTCATTTGTACCCTTAATCCATTTTTACCAATCTCAGTAATTTTTTGTGACGTGACTGTTTCACCATTAACTGTTGTTAATTCGCCAACTTTCGCAACTAAAGTGAAATTTCCACATTGCGATGTAACACTGTTGACTTTAGCCATAACGTTAGTCGAAATGAGAGCAGCTAAAATAAGAATACAATTTTTCATATCATAACCATTTGTTAACTGTGGAATCTGAAATGCCATCCTGCGCACCCCGCGCCTCGCAAGCCATATCCATATACCAATTCTGACCGCGAGTATCGCCGCTATAGCTGATATAGCGCACGATGTATACGCCATCCGTCGCAATGCTGGCGGGTGCCTCTTTCTGTGCAAGGCCGGTTGTCACCAGATTGCCGTTTATCTCCTGCTCACGGATGCCCCCGGATTGTAACACCTGCTCGTTACTCAGTTGCGCACGGTACACCGACGCCTGATCCAGTTGAATAAGACTATGCAACTGAATTTTTGAGTTGATAAAGCAGGTGACATTAACGCCAGCGCCGATAGTCTGCTGCGGCATACCCACCAGCCCTGTATCAGCATTGAGAACCACCACCGCCTTTCTGGCATATTCTTCCTGGATAAAATCGATTTTCCCATAGCTGAATTGCCATGTAGCATTGAGATCGGCGGCAAGATCTGAGAGGTAATCAGCAACTTTCCCATAATAGGAAGCTCCGCGCGGATAAACCGTATCAGGGAAAACAGGCTCAATACCTTTTTTGATGCCGTATGGCTCAAGGTAACGCATCAACATGTCATATTCATCGCGCAGGGTATAACCTTTTTTTAGGCTGGCACTAATGATCGCTTCCCGGAAAGCCTTTTCCCCATCACTGGCGACGATGATGATGTAGGAATCGGTGATATTTTCCTTCCCTGTGACCGAAAATGTAATATCGCCGCTAAAAATGACGCCATAGTTTGAATCGTCATTGCGCCCGTCAGAGTTATCATCGATATAACGAACCTTGCCTACTTCACTGGCTGGCACAATATCGCTCTGACTGACGTCAAGCCCGTCATAACCGGCAATAATAACGATACGGCTAAACTCCTGATTCAGGATTTTATTTTGTGTTTCAGTCGAAAGATTATAAATTTTCACATCAGCCGTAGCAGGCCAGCGGTTATCGTTACGCTGTATACTAAAAGTAACTTTGAAGTCGCTCAGGACAATGCCCTGCCCCTTATCATCAATAAGCTGCAATTCGAAATGACGCATCCAGTTTGTTGACATGATCTATTCCTGAATGAAAGTTAAACGATGCTGGCTACCCAGCGTATTCGCGCCCGGGTACTCAGGGGCATCTTTTGCGCCGATCAGCAACATGGCACCATTGATACCTAGGTGCGGGTATTGCTCCAGCAAGTTAACGCCGGGGATAATGGGGACACCCATAAGAATTGGCTCTCCGTCAGCGTCCATTACGTCCATGATCCAGCCAGCAACATCACGCCATGTTGTCCGCAGTGTGTAAGTCGTGCCGTCCAGGTCAATACGGAACTTCTGATTGCCGCCAGTTAGTGGAATTTCATTAATCTGCATATGGCTGCCTCTGATTATGGTTTAGCGAGCGGGATGCCAATTGCGCTAAGGGCATCACCGGGAACGCCAGAAAGAAAATTATTAATGCTTGCGGCAAGAGAAGTATCAGGGGGGGTTAGCGACTTAGTGCCGGCGTTTTTCGATGCGGCGGTATTTTCTCCCAGCGCCATATCAGCTTTGGCCGCAACCTGTATTTTTTGGGTGGATGTGAGAATAACTTCGCGCAGCGTTAAGGTTATCGACAAGACGTTTTCAGTTGTCTTGTCCGTCGTCACCTCAATGCCCTTGATCAGCATGTTTTTATAAACGCGCTTTCCGGTAGTCACGCTTAACAGCTCTCGCTTTTGCTGCATATCGAGAAACGCAGCGTAAACGTCGCGCGGAGACATCGAGTTTAACGGGGTAGAAAACCCTATGGTTCGGGTATCAAAGGCATCGAGTAGCGAACCGCCACCAGCGAAGCCACATTCCATTGTGACTTCACACGGGCGCTTGTAGGCGTGATCAGCAACCACCCCGGCACCTGATTCCGTTGGGCGTTCTACAGGGTGTTCGGTAATCTCCAGCGAATCGCTGTGTTTTTCCGATACGACAACATCGGGAACCATTATCCCGATCTGTCGCTTTGACAACTTAAACAGCGTCGAAAGAATATCCATCACGCATTCCCTTCAACCGCCATTGATGCCAGCGCCTTAGCCACCAGCCCACGGGCAATTTGATGCACAGACGGCGCGACGCCAATATCAGAGCGCTGCCGTTCGCGCTCCTGGATCTTGCAGATAGCGGCGAACTGGTCGCCAGATAGCAATACGGGCTTAACGTTTGGCTTTTTCATCCTGTTCACTCCAGAACTTTGCATTCGCTTCGTTGGCTTTTTCCAGATTGCGGCATTCGTTGTTGAAGTTGTTACGCATCCGCAATTGCTCGGCCTGCTCGCGGCCAAAGAGTTTACGCCCGACGCTTTGCGGGTTTCCTGCTGCTAATTTCGGGTCATAGATAGCCATGCTCATATCTCCTTAGTGTTTTTTGCCCCAGAAACTGGCGTTGTCGGTGTTAATACTGCGAATGGCGTCGCCTGTGGTGAGAATCTTCGGGGAAACGTTGTTAACCCGCATGTAGTCGCCTACCTGCTCCAGCACGTCGATAGCCTGATCAAGCTGAATCTCTGATAGCGGGGTCGGGTGTACCGCACTGAATGCCTCAGCGGGTGCGTAACGCAGCACGTCGAGCGCAACAAGGCGGGGATCGGTATCAGGAAGGGCGTTGTCATATTTTGGCGCTACAGCGCGTACCAGGCGCATAAATTCGGCATCCATTGACGTTGGCGCTGTGGAGGTCGTGGAAGCGCCGCTACCGCTACGGGTAATCATGTCACTATCGCGGGTGTACATGCGGCGCAGGCGGTCGCCGGTTGCAATGCGTGTTGCACGTTCCTGCTTAAGCGTCGTTGCAAGATTCGCAATGACGAGAGCCACAGGCAGCGAACAGGTCAGCCTTTCGAACGTATCATCGGAGTAAGTCACCTCGACTGTGCCACCAGCGTTATCGCTTTCCAGATTAACATTGGTTATCTGTTTCATTGTTCATAACCCTTTACGTTGTTTAAATTCTGATCATTGCAAAAATTGCAATATTAGTAAATATCATTGCGCATATTGAAATGATAAATCGACGTGATACTATGAGGGTGATCCACCATTGTGTGATTGCAATAACATGGTTAACAAAAGCCCTCGCCTCTCCAGCGCGGGCTTTTTCTTTTCCGCTCCGCAAAGTTGCCGTTTCGGCATACTGTCGCTTAGGTGATGCCCCTCCAAATTCGCAATTTCTCTCCGAAAAAACTCTATAGATAAGCAAAAACATGTTGGTTCAGTTGGTTCAGTTGGTTCAATTTGTAAAGATTGTTGTTTTATAAGGATTATTTCTTGGCGAGTGAACCAACAAAGCCCTGTTTTGAACCAACAAACGCTATTTTCGTGTTGGTTCAGTGAGAAGGATTAACAGGCCAGCCAGAAAAGGGTGTTGGTTCAATAGCGGCACTTGTTGGTTCAAAATGGGCGTTTGTTGGTTCAGTGTTGGTTCACTTCTTAGCAGGTAAATACATTAAATACATACACTTAACTTAATTGAGTAGTTACTGAACCAACTGAACCAACAAAAAACAATCTCGTATGTGTACTTTATTCTTCACCCTCTATCTCGTCTGGTCGTAGCTGGAGCACATAAACGTTTATCTGGCGTCCATCAATTCGTGGGGATTTACGCTGATACCCCCTTCCGCTGGCTGGCGGTTTCAGCACCCCAGCCCCAGCAAGCACACGGGCAAACTGTTTAGCATTAAAGCCCTGCGCTATCTCCTTTTCGAACGCAGCCGGAAAGGTGTAGAACACTACGGGGCTTTCGTCATGCTCACCTTTCTGACGGTATCCGGCTAAATCCCGGATCGGCATGTCAGCCGGGCTATACGGGAATGGCGCGAAACGGCTCAGGCCGTAGGCATTAAGAAACGCCTCCGCCTGCTCGACGATCTGCTTATGCTCACGGTTCCCCGTGCCGAACTCTTTTACCCAGGCGTTAAAGCCATGCTGGATAGCGTCCCGGCTTTCCTGCTCCCCCCAGCCAGTGACAGGCATCCCCAACACCAGAGCCGCCTCCAGAATGGCGAACCGCTCGCCCACACGGTGAACCTGTTCGCCATAATCAGCAGGGATAAGACCGCGCCAGCGCTCTTGCGCGGCTTTGACGGCTTGCTTTGCCTCCAGCTGGTGGCCTGCAAGCCATTTAATCCATTCACGGCCTGCGGCTCCGTGGTTCGTCTGGTACGCCTCTTTGAGAGCGTCGGCGTGCTGCTTACCGTTCTGGTACTCGTGGTGGGTTACTGATTTCTCCATCGGTAAATTAAGCAGTCGCACCAGTTGCCCGGCCTTAACTTTCAGCCCACCAGCAGAAAGAAACGTCTCAATGTCCATTTCCCCGGTACTGATCGCCACGGTACGCCAGCGCTTTAACTCGCGGTTGCCGCCCTCCTTCGCCCCCTGTAACTTTCCGGCACCGTTAAACAGCGTGTAAGCAGACGTAGCAACGTCTTTGGCGCTGCTGCCCTGCCCCACTTCGTCCAGCGGTAACAGGCTGTCGTTATGCGCTTCCGCTTCGTTTGCGATACCCAGCGCAGTACCGTACCAGGTAAGGCGCAGGGCGTCAGGTTCACCGTAAAGGCTGCTGGCGATATTGGCTGTCGTCGTCTTCCCTGCGCTGGACTGCTCGAAAAGATGCACACCGAACCCGTCAGCACCAACAAGCCCGATCAGCGGCGCAGACAGCGCAGCAGCAACACCCAGCATCATTGACGGGTTGCCGAGCGCAAGGCGCGCCACCGAATCACGCCAGCTTTCCGGCGTTCCACTGACTGTATAGCCACCAGCCGCCGCACTCCGGCCACTGAATAACAGCGGTATCTCTGGCTCACCAATAACATCACCATCCGGCATGATGTACGCCCCGCTGTGCCAGCCTGTGGTGTGGCTGATCTGCCATTCCTTGCCGCTACCGGTTCGCTGTAGCCAGTCGGCCAGAATCGCCCGCAACGATGGTTTGGTCGTTACACTGACACCGCCGTTTTTCAGCGTGCGCCATCCCTCACGGTCGCCAATGTCCTCCCATGGTAGCGCTCGGGTAACTTGCCCCCGGTTGCCGGGGACGTCCCAACGCAGGATCAGAAAGCGCTGCCTAGCGTTATCACTCCCCGCACCAGCAATCTCCAGCGGAGAGCATAGCCACGCCTCGGTATTGATAATTTCCCCTGTGTCTTTGTCCACTTTCGGGGTGATCCAGTGAATGCCATCCACACGGCTCTCTACTCGCGGTTTCAGATCGTCGTCGATACCAGGTTTTTTCTTGCCGCCGTCGATAGCTGTCAGTGTCGCACCCACTTTCTTACCCTCCGGTTGGTACATTGAGTCGTTAAATGCTGCTGTGGCCGCTTCGAGGCCGTATTGCTGGTGGTAGTCGTTCCAGTCAGCTTTGTAGTCCACTGGTGGAATGGAAACCCAGCCAGCAACAGCTTTCGCAGCTTTCTCTGCGGCCTCCCTGCCGGTGTTAACTTTCACTCCTCCAACTCCGTCACTTTCGCCGCTCTGATCGTTATCTGCGGCAATGATGATCTGCGCGTTCGGGTAGCGCTGACGCATCGCCATAGCAACAGCGGGGAGGTTCCCGGCGTCAATTGCGGCCACCGCCAGCGCATCAGGTCGGATATGCTGACCGGATATGACTGTCGCCAGCCCTTCCCCAATCAGCACTACATCCGGCGTATCAACGTTACCCAGGGCAAAGAAAGAGCCTTTTTTTACCGTGCCAGCCACCAGCCGCTTACTACCATCAGGTTTAATGACCTGCGCCCCGGTAATCGCCCCGGCGACGTTCGTCAACGTGATCAACATCGAGCCATCAGACAGCAGCGGGAAGGGGCGCTGTAGCCCCTTTGATGTGAGGTATTCCGATTGACCTGATACAGCCTTGGCAGCCAGCGCAGCAACCTTAGCCACGATATCGGTTTGAGGCTTCTCTCTGGCTGGCTTCTGTTTCGGCAATGGCAACGCCATCACTTCCGCCACCATCACAGCCGCCTCACGCGCACCGCATTGCCTGACCTTCATCACCAGATCCAGCCCCGTTCCTGCGCCACAATGTGAGCAAAAGTAAGTGCCTCGCCCGTCCTTGTCATCAAAGCGGTAACGGGTATTGCCACCGCAAGCCGGACATGGTCCCTCGCTGCGGTTGGTCGGAATACCGAGCCGTTCAAAAATTGACTGCCAGTGACCGGTCGCCTTGATGCGCACATCGTAAATAAAATTATCTTTCACGGCTTAACCTCATCCACTGGCTGAAACTCTGTTAAAAATCGCAAATCCGACTGCACACACGGCGATGCGTAGCCATCCCGATAAAATGTCACTCTGTTGAATCGGTAACTTTCCACTGTTACCAGGCAGCCCCGTTTATCCTTCCATTTATCGCCTTTGCAGATCACAGGGCGAGCGAATCCCTCAGCAGTAAAGCTGAATAATTTTTTCTTCATGTTTATTTTCCCTTCTCTAAACGGCGTCTACAGAAGTCTGCATTTCCAGCGGTATCAGATAACGCGCGAACCAGCGGCATTAACTCCATCAACATTCCGCCAATATCCTGAAAATCTTTTTTGTCCGGCGCGTAGCCTTCATCACCGGCGTAGAACATCATCTTACCAACGGCGGCAACCCCGCTAAGGATACCTTCTGCGGCACAATCGGCACGTGAGGACAGTTGCTGTAGTTCGCATTCGTCGAGATCTGGAAAGCGTACTCGTACAAAATCGTTGTAAATGCTCATGCTGTGACCTCCATAGCCAGACGTGACTGGATAGCGGACGCTTTGCTACCAAGCTGTAAGTACGTGCGGGTGATTGCCGGATTGCTATGCCCCAGCATTTCAGAAGCCACCAGCAAGCCCTGATCGCCTCCGGCAGACATGAGGTTAAACGCTGCTATTTTGCGGCTTGAGTACGCGCTCAGGCGCAGCTTGGCGTTGATGAAGCGGGTAAACCACGCCATTACGCCATGAAGTTTTCGCCAGATGGTTTGGCGGGTCACGCTACCTTCCAGACGTTGACAACGGTTACTTTCGATTTGAGAGCGGGAAAATACCAGGTCGTCCTCTACCAGATTCCGATCCTGACGGTCACGCAGCCGCTTGATGATGCCGGGCGGTAACTGTTTGGTGTCGTGCTTGACGTCAGCCTTTGCCACCAGCCCGAATACGATCGCCTGTTCTTCGTCGTTCATATCGGCGGCCAGTTCGTCGCAACCGATACTATCCCACTTCATATAGGCGATATGGTCAGCGGCGAGCCGTGCGGCGTCCTTGCGCTGCTGGCGCACAATCTCGATACCTTTGCGGGTTGCCCGCGCTTCGGCAGCCTTGGTCTGCTTGGCAACGATAATTGTCGCCTGCCCCGTTTCCCAATTGACGCAGGAATAGCGCAGGTTGCAAACGTCGCTGGTGCGCCAGCCGGTCACGGTCGCAATGTCCCACCAGAGCAACACCCAATCCGGTTGCGTCTGCTGGATGCGCTCGCGTAGCTTGCGCTGCTCGTCGCGGTCATAGACAGGGGTCATGGTGCGACTGCCCTTTGTGCTCGCCGCCTTAACGACATTGCCGCGCAGCTCGCGGGCTTTGGCTGTCAGTGTCTGGAGGTTAAACATTGCTCACCCCCGCACTGCTATCAGTATCGACAACGCCAGCCATAACACTCCATAACGCCAATCCGTCCATATCTGACCAGGTGTGCGCAAACGGCGTTTCTGTACGAATTTTGGCGGCAAAGGTCAGATCCCAGCCCAGGAAAGTGTTACGTGCGGATTCTTCGGTATCGGCCTGAGTGCGCAATACAATCGGCGTGCAGGCGTTATCTTTGGGTGTGGCGAGAAAAAGCCAGGTGAATTTAGGGTGTGCGGATCTAGCCATTTTGGCGGCTCCTTTATCTAATTACAGGAGTCTCGCCAGATGCTGCTAAACATGGGTGGCGAGACGTAGCGGGGTTAGCAGACTGGCGATAAAGGAACCAGCGAGCCGTGAGGCTCCCCCACCACGTCCCGCCATAAATCGGGGGTATGGATGGTTTACGGGCGTAAAAATACCGCTATTACGGAAAACAGCGGCTACCCGCTTTATCGTTCAGGCTGCTAAACCCGGCACCCGTTTTGTGAGGTGCAAAATAATCATAACCACACCCTGCCCGCCAGCGCAAGAAGATATTTCACCGCCAACGTTTTGTAGCACCTGGCGAATCGTCAATGTCCCCGGAATGGGAACATTTCAAAACTGCGAATCAAAGTGCGAATGGAACTGCGAATTCGCAAAGAGAAAACACCTCTCAAGGCTGGTGGGACAAGGCTTTGCGGACAAATTGCGAATGCGAACGCCCCAGAAACGAAACGCGATCCATCCAGAACCGAAACCGATACACAGGGAGCGCACTGCCCGTATTCAATCGGCGGAAAAGTCCGCCGATTAAAATCATGCCCGGCAATCTCCTGAGATTTAGGGAGATTGAAAGCCACTATCAGCGAACCGTTCATGCCATCGGTAACTTACCCGCAATGATGTAATCATTTACATCATTCGTTTGTGATGTTATTATTTACATCAACAAGGAGATAAGCCAATGCCCGCTGTTGAGTTGATGAACCGCCGTATCCAGATAGCTGATAACGCTTTCGCCTCGATCCGCATTCTGGAAGTAGACCCGGCAATTTTAGGTAGCCAGCACCAATACAAGTACAGTCTGGCCTACATCGTAGATGGCGAGTGCGTCATGCGTTACGACAACGAACGTGGCAAAGGCGACCACAAACACATCCATGATCGGGAATATCCGGTGACATTCACCACCATTGAGAACCTGATCGCCAGCTTTCAGGCTGACATAAACCTGTTGAGGAGGTAATACCATGCGAGTGCTGACCGTCAGAGTAATGACCGTTGATGATGCTTTCCGGGTGACAATGTCCGACGCCTCCCGCGCAATGAACGGGGATTTCATCGGTTCCGAACTGATTTTTCCCACTGTAGAACAACTGGCTAAAACTATGCTTGCCCCTAACCGCTGGCAGATCATCAAAGCGATGGAGGGAGCGCAAGCCGTATCAATCCGCGAACTATCACGCATTGTTAACCGTGATTTTCGCGGTGTTTATAACGATGTTCAGTCACTGCTTAACGGCGGCGTTCTGGACAAAGACGGCGAAAAAATCGTGCTGCCTTATGACCGAATTCACATTGAATTCAATTCAGATGATGCGGCAGCGTAATAGCCATGCCAGTGAAGCCACCAGCCAGAAGGTGATTACCGGCGCTGGTGGCCGTAAGTTACAGATCCCCACCACTGACAATAAAAAGGGCTTGCCCGGATAGCCGTTAGCAAGCCCTCTTTCCCAAATCTGCAAACATTCATGATGTGCAGATCCCGCGCTTCTCGCTTTGTTTACTTATCCAGGCATCTACTTCATCTTCATACCAGCAGTTACGCCCACCGACTTTAAAAGGCATTGGAAAGCCGTTTTTCTCGTCTTTTAGAAACTCGTAGAATGACGAGTCTGAGCGATAACGTAAACGCGCTTTCACTTCACCTTTTAGCAGAATATCACCGCCACTTATAGACATAAAAACCTCCGTATATATTCGATATGATTATATATGATTTGAATAAAAAAAAACGCATTCCGGTTAGCTTTGGGCATAAAAAAAAGCTGGCTTAAAGCCAGCTATTCCCGTTTGAAATCATAATTATCCAAAAATTGATATGCCCTACACAACCAGCCTTAAGCCCTTATCGCCGCTGGTCTCCAGTATCTCTCCACGCTCTGCGGCCTCGATAAAGTCCCCCCACCATTGCATTAAAACCCGGCGTTTTTCCAGATAGTCGCTACGGTTATAAACATTTCGAATCGCATCGGCGCTTTTGTGAGCGAGTGCAGCCTCAATCACATCAGGGTTGAACCCCTCGTCATTTAAAACTGTAGATGCCAACGCCCTGAACCCATGAGGAACAATCATTCCTTTAAACGACGTTTTGTGTATTCCGGCCTGAGTCGCACATCGTGAGATCGGCTTATTTTCTTTTCGCCATGAGGGGAAAACATAATCGCAGCGCTTCCACTTTTCGGCCTCTTTAAGCACGTTTATAGCCTGGCTCGATAATGGGACTACGTGGGGGCGCTTTCCTTTCATCCGGCTTGCAGGGATTTGCCAGATTGAATTATCAAAATCAATCTCATTCCAGAGAGCGCCGCCAGCTTCCGAAGGTCGGACCATCGTAATGATCTGAAATAATAATGCCAGCTTTGATGGCTCCCATAAGCTCAACTCGTTCCATGCGCTTAAAAATTCTGGCAACCGCTCTTTCTGTAAAGTCGCTCTTGGTTCGTTTTTTTCAGCCGGGAATGCTTTACCAATTTTCGATAGTGGGTTGTGCTCAATAACCCCAATATTTACCGCATAATCCATTATGGCGTTGATGGTAATAACCATTTTCGTAAGCGTTGATGGCCTTTCCCTGAAAGGTTTAAAAGCCTGAATAGTATCGGCTGCGTTTATTTTATGTACTGTGGTATGCCTAAAAATCGTGGAAAGATGCTTCAATGTCACATTGTGCGATTCAAGCGTGTTGCTTCTCGCACCTTCTTTAATCTTGATTTTTAGCCATTCATCGGCAACGGCCTGAAATGACTGCGCGTACATTTTACGCTGTTCATTCCTGGTATCTTTTTTGACTTTGTTCGGATCTATCCCCCGCGCTACCATACGGCGCAGTTTCGAACGTTCCTCCCTCGCTTCGGACAAAGTAAACTCCGGGTATCTTCCAATGGTATAGGTTTGTCTCTTCTTCGTTACCGGGTGTACATACCGAAAACGCCATGACTTACCGCCCCGGCTTGTGATGTAAAGCAACAAACCGAAACCATCGTGCAAACTGAAATCCTTGCCCTGTGCCTTCGCGCTTTTCACTTCGACGCTAGTTAGTGGCCTAACAATCATTCAACACCTCTCTGGCTACCATGTAATGCAAACGGCGCATGATTCTCTTTCTAGTCCCTCATGTACCGAATCAAAGCGAAATCCGGCGAATAAATCCGCACATGTTCGGAGTGTCATTTTTATGGTTCAGGCCAGTAACGCCGTATGATTCCGAACGATAACGCACTGATTAATAGATATTAGTTGCATAAGGTACAGATATGCAGTCATTGGATTATCCTTTGCGGTTAGACCAGAAGTCGGCGTTTTGTTTGTTCAGGGAAGCGATGCTGGTCATGCCCATATTTGGACGTTGTGCATCGCCAGTGGTGGTGCGGGTGTTTCGCCCTTTGGCAATCTCTGACACGGCGTTAAACGCCATATCTACCGATTGCTTGGGCAATTTGCGGATATCCGCATCACCGACAACCTGGCGAACCAGTGTTTTGTCAGCGGCAGCCAGCACATCACGTTTGAACGCGGTCGGTTTCACCTTACGGCTCAGATCGATACCCGGCACGATAACCTCGGCACGATAGGCAGAGTCACCGGTAATCGTGGTTTCCTCTTCTTTGTCCTCGTCGTCGCCGGTCGGGTTTTTGTTATCATTTTCGCCAGGCTTATTGTCGTTATCGCCCGTCGCATTTCCTTCCAGCTTAGCCAGCAGGGCTTTGAGCAAGGTTTTGATATCGTCCTCGCCGTCGCCGGTTGGCTCTCCGCCCATTTCCGGCTTTTTGTCCGGTAATGGTTGCTGCGGTGAAAGGTTAATGTTGAGGTTAACGCCGCTCGGAAGATCCCCTTCATCACCCGTTACAGCCGCTGGCGCAGAGTCCAGCAGTTCGTTCATGGTGTCAGCGTCACCCGTTTTGATGGCCGTGCGCATGCGGGTCCACCAGCTTTTCTTTTGATTTGCCATTGTGTCTCTGTCTCCAATTGCACAACGATTTCCGGCTCTGCCTTTAGGGACAAGAGCCACATGGTTTCCGGTAATATCGACCTGCTCGGCTTTACCTGGCTCGGTCTGCTCGTACTCCGCGTCATAGCCACACGACACTTCGCGCAGGCCATCTTCGATAAGCTGAATGGCGTTTTCGTCTTTGACGATAAGGTCAGCCAGCATCAAATCAGACTGCACACCCGTCCCGCGCCGGACATTCTGAAGATGCCCGACCGCAAGCTCTTTCCAGTTCTCGGGATTTACCAGCCGCACATTCCCGTTTTCATCTTCAGGATGCAGGATCGTGATGCTCATCCCTTCGAATGAGGCGAGCGTGGCCGGGTGGAATACCTGCTCAGGAGAGCGCGTTACGACTATCTCACCGAGCTTATCGGGTTTGAGGTTTGACAGATCGGCAGCGCCGTAGAGCTGCTTACCCGTTCGACCTATCGGCACGTCTTTGCACAGCAGCGAGCCGTCAGCCAGCTGATAACGGGTTTCCCCCAGCCGGGTATTGAAAAAATATTTCATGTTTTACCTGCGATTCAGGCGAGATAAGAATGAGGGTTGGGGAAGACAATCTCTTTGTAACAGCGGCAGTTCGGGAGCTCGCCAGCATGACCGGTCATGCCGTCAAGCGTTGGAGGTCGGCCCCATTCGACAAACTTCCCTTCCATCTCTCGATGAGAATGCCGGACATCGCCATCTTCGGCTGTACGCCAGATATAACCATTCGAACCGATTGACAACGCACGCGCTTGATCCAGAGCACCGGTTGCGCGTCCAAGCTCGGTACGGGCGATAAGGTTCGCTCGCGAGCGTGACACGTCACCTGACGCCGCTATCTCTTTCGCGAATGGCTCAGCGCGGCCACCAGTCACAACGGCCTCGATGGCTTTGTTCTGAATGTCATACACCCGATCGGCGGCCTCAAGAGGCAGCGATTTGATGTACTTAATTTGCTCGGCGACGATGGATTTCATCACCTGGCCTACCGGGGCGCGGTCAACCATGTTGCGCAGCTCTGCGCTGATGTTCCGGCTGTGTTGACGCCACTGCTTTTCATTCTGGCGCGCTATGTCTGCGGTGAAGTTCTCAGCTACCTTCGTCGCCCAGGGGGTGATGATTTCGCTGTAGCGCTCCAGCGCATCCATTATTTCGGTGACGCTATCGTTTGAACCATCGTAGCGACCATTTACGATATCCCCGACCGCCCGCGCTATCTGCCGTAGGCTCGTTCGATATCGGATCTCCGCCTGGCGGCTCTGGCGGTTTGTCGCCAAGTTCGCCGATGCCTGGCGGCGCTTCGTCTTCGGCATTCTCGATATCCTCGTCGGTAATGGATGCCCCGATGCCGGTGACGTCAGAGTTTTCGCGCAGGTCGGTCATCGCCGCCTTACGCGTCATCAATCCGTCGCCCAGCGCGGTGCTGATCGCGGTGGTGGTGTTTACGGCCACCGTTGAGCGGTCAACGTCAGACATTTGCCATAGCGGGTTAAACTCAAACGTGAAATCGTCCGGCAGCGGCTTGCCGAGTTCAGAGCGGTGCATAATGTCCAGTATCCGGCGCATCGGCAGCCGTAAGCGTCGCTCCTGCAATGAGCTCACCCGGTCGTAATAGTTGGCGAGGTCAGCATCACCAGTAGAGAAGCCTTTCGGGGATTGACCGAACAGGCGTACCAGCGGGATGCCGACGGCACCGCTGATCTGCTCAGCGAACTGCGAAAGAATGTCATCCAGACCACTGAAGCTGTACTGGTGGGTTTCGAACTTATCCCGCGAGTCCATGAGCGTCATGCCTTCATTGCTCTGGAACTGGCGGATCAGGTCGATGTTCTTCAGCAGCGCCTCGAACGCCGGGCCGCCAAGCGCTATAAGCTCGCGCAGCTTCTCCACGCTGTAGGTGCGCAGATGCGCTTTATAGACCAGCTGCGCCGCGCCGACAGTGGCGCTGTCGAACGCAGTAAGCCGATCCCAGATACGCTCTACAACCGACATTCCCCATTCGTTTTCGGTCATCTTCTGCTGGAATGGCAGCGTCACCCCATCGAAGCGAATCAGGCGGCTGTGATGGATGCGCCAGGCCGGGATGCCCGTTGCAGTTGTCACCACGTCGTAAAACTCAGGTTTGCCGAGATCCGGCCCCATCTCTTTAATGCGGCGGGTCAGCACCGGGTTAATCATCCAGCGGTCGAGCGGGAGAATGCCCTTAAACTTGCCTTCTCCAATAGTTTCGAGCCGCAGCGGGGTCATTGGTGCCTGCCCCTCAATCATGATGAAGCCAACCGCGCCGCCATAGAGACGCGACCATTTCAGCACGTCGTTCAGCGCATCCCAGACCTGCAACTCATCCAGCTGCGCTTCGAGGGTGCCACGGTCTTTGGCGTCAATCTCCGAAGTGATGCGAATGCCTTTCCGGGTCATATCGTCCGGGATAGCGTCGACCGCTTCGCCGATAACCCACGATCCGCGATATGACCATTCCACCAGCATGCGGTTGCGGCTGGTGAAGTTCGCCCGGTAGGTCGATGCTGAGTGCTGGTTAGGCGTCTGCATCCCCACGCGGGCGACAAAGTTTTCATAGCCATCAGCGGTGGCCTGCGCCGTTCGCTGAGAGGCTTGCTTGTTTCGTGCCATCAGGCCTGTCTCCCTAGCAGCTCCCAGATGTTCAGGGCTGAATTCATTGGCGCGTAGCTGATCATCACCGAGTCGGCGAGGTTCGGCGACTTGGTGCCGTCAGGCTGTTTATCAACAACGATTTTCCCCACACCGTTAATGGAATAGGTCGGTTGCGACAGCTCGATGATGAGTTTGTCTTTGCTCGCCATGGCGCTGCTGATTGAGATAATTTCGTCCGGGTTGTAGGCCATTCCCTCAACCACGGCGCGATAGGTGTTCTGGAAAAGCTTGCGTAATTGCCACCAGCTCTGGGCCTTGGCGTTAGCAAAGAAGTCCTTGTTCAGGCGGGCGGCCTGTCCGTTGTCGCCGCGCACCGCTTCGTCGTCCGGATCAAACACCGCGCCGCTACCGCGAAACGGTGTGGCGAGTATTGACGGTCGGCGCGCAGCGTTACGCAGTTCGTTGATGGCGCGTGCATCGCCGCGAACGCCAGCGCCCAGGCCGTCCTCGTCGAAGCGAAATTCTTCGAGGTTGTCCTGTTCGCAAAAGCCGAAGACCTTCTCAACGGACTGGTAAATGTCGCTGCCCACGCCGGACCATTCCCGCACGTTCTCCAGGAGGAAGCCGTGACGGGTCGAAAAGGCGTTTTTGTCCCGGCCTTCGTCGGCGACGTCCATCGCGCCCAGGCGTTTGCCCGTTGGCTGGATGCCCAGCTTAATATGAGCGTCGACGGCAGCCTGTACCCAATCGGACGGGATCAGGACGCCTTCCGCAGATGCGCTGTAGTTCAGGTCAAGTTCCTGCGCTACCACCACCGGATTGTCGATTTTCTCGCATTCCCTGCGATACCACTCTTCATCCTTGCGCGGGTCATTTCGCCAGTGGAATGTGAATACCGGTATCTTCCCGCCGTGACGCTTCTGCGCGAACGGGTTCGCCATGCCGTTAACCGAGCTCAGGTCGATACGGCAGCGGGTGGTTTGCGACAGCGCCGCGTCAATCAGCAGAGGACGCTGGAGGAATGCAGCCTCATCCACCAGGTAGAGGGTGGTACGGTCACCACGACCGATATTGTCGCCAGCCTCGCCTTTGATGACCGCGCCAGTATCGGGAAACTCAACGCGCATGTACGGCGCGTGCTTCTTCTCGTCCCACGAACCGCGAAACTCGACGGGCAGCGTTTCCACGAACTTGCGCGCCTTCCAGAACAGCGCCTTCGGGTCTCCGGTGCTGTCGACGTATTCCTCTTTACGGGAGCCGAAGCCGATGACCATTTCTTTGTTGAAGAGGCAGAGCGAACAGGCCAGCCCGATCGCCGTCCAGCTGAGCCCCATTTCGCGGCTCTTTTCGGTGATGCCGTTCTCCAGTCGTTCGCGCCGCTCCATGATCCAGTGAATCCACTCTTCCTGTTTCGGGAACAGCAGAAAAGGGATGGTGACCGGCAGGCCATAATCGATGTTACGCGGGTCAGTAGTCATACCCCAGTCGATGATGAACTGTGCCGGGTTGGTGCGGTAAAACTGCTTTAGCGCTGGCAGCATTTCAGGGTTCTGGCGAATGCGCTGTAAGCGCTCCATCCGCCATTCAAAAACCATCTGGTAATCAGGGTTTCTGAAATCGAATTCAAACGGGAGAGGCATGATCACCCCATCATCTTGCGGTAAATCTCTGCGGCCTGATCTGCGGTGAGGTTGGTCGTCTCGGTCTTGATCGGGCCGCCATCCTTGCCAGTGCTTTCAACCTTCAGCTTATTGGTGTAAGCGTCGCCAACCTCTTTCGCGGCCTGTTCAATCAGCTGCGCCGTCAGGGAGAAGTTTTTCATCCCCTCGGTTTTGGTTGCCATGCGGTCAAGCACGCGGAGGCGATAGGATTTGTTCGCGATCGGAATGTCGCTGGTTTCGGTCAGGAACCGTTCGCGCGTCGCGTGGAACATCTCGATCCACTTTTTGGCGAGCGTCTTACCGCTGGCCTTCGTGGGGTCGTGAGATTCAGCCTGCTGGCGGGTGATCTTGATCCCGAATTCTTTTTGGACAGCCTCGACCACCTGCGATGGCGTGTCATAGCACGCAAGCGACTGAATGATGAAGGCTTTCACATCAGGTTTTAATGCAGCCATAAATCACCATTCGTCTTATACAGTCCAGTATTTAAGCCAGTCGCAGCATGCACGTCCCGCACGCTCTGGCAATATCGAGATGAGCAACCTCCGCTGGCTGATTCGCCGCATCAATCATTTCCTGCACGTCCCGGCTTGCACCGTAACGGCGAACCACGCCCACAAACTCTTCCACGTCATGGCCGCGCAGCTTCAGCTTTGGCTGCCCTTCCTGCGTGAACTTCGGCGCGCCAAATTCATCTGTCGCCTGGCAGATGTGATAAAGCTCGTGCTCTATCAGCGCACAGAATTCCAGATCGGAACATTGCGAGCAGTAATCAGCGGCCAGCGTGATGATGAACTGCGGCACCCTGCCGAACCATTCATACATCTGCTGCTCCATCCGCGCTTTCTGCCAGCCTCCAGCCCGCATTGCCACTTCTTCCGCCTGCCCCAGCACGGAACGCCCTTTCTTCTCGAAAGCGTTAGACGCCCAGAGAAAGCACAGATCCGCTTCAAGCAAATGCTGGTGGTCATGGTTGTAGAGGTCACCCTCATCGCTCAGGATGTGCTGATTCAGCCACTCGCCAACGTCATTAGCGGGCATAATGCTGATGTACGGCTTCGGGTCAGGTGGCATCGTAAAATGCGCTGGTGGGTGTGGTCTGTTCATGAATAATTCCAGTGCTCCATTATCGAAGCCCCTCAATGAAGGGCTTCTGTAATGCCGCGATCAGCCAATAAGTAATTCCGGCTGCGTTACCTGCATGATGTGCTCATGTTCGAGCTCCAGGACGCGCTTCTCTTTCTTCCGCTCGTTCATCAAACGGCTTCCGATCGTGCCTTTCAGCTTTGAGCGCGTTTCTTTGATGGCGTAGCGATGCTGCAATTCTTCACCCATCGCCATGCGCCGGTTTAGCTGCTCGGCCATCCAGTTGAAGGCATTGATGTAACACTCCTTCACTGCGGCAGCTGTTTTGCCAGTGAATCCCATCACTAGCATCATGCATCCGTCGCGGGTGATGTTATACATAGGCTGAACATCGCCATTTTTATCAATGAAATCAATGGGCGCAAAATTGCGCTGGGTGAAGTCATCGGAGCATTTCAGGTTACGTATGGCACGCAAAACGTCTTTGTGTCGCTTGCCAAAGTAATCCGCCACCTTGAGTGATGTGGTGATTATCTTGTTGTCGAGGGTCGTGACCATTTCGCGGAAGTCGAAGGCCGGAATAACTGACGGATTATTCATAGCGTCTTTACCTTTTAGAAAGTGAGCCTGTCTCACAGAAAAGCCGCCCGAGAGAGGTCGCCACCTATAACGGCATTTCTCAGGCTCGCTTACTGAAAGGCTCTCGTTAATATGCGCGTGAGATGCGCGTTTACTGCGGACATAAAAAAGCCCCGCATCGCGAGGCTCATTAAATTGACTTTGTGATTTGCAAAAAAATTATTTCAGGCATTGCGTCCTGATGTATTCCTGCAGGTAGTTAACCTGCGCGGTTATCCTGTCGATTCCACTTCGGAGACGGTAATAATTGAGTTCAGCATCTGCTGTAAGTCTTGGGCTTTCTCCATCGCCCATGCTGCTGGCTCCGGTCGTTGACTTTGCACAGGTGGCGGCGACTTGCAGCCGCTTACGGCCAGCAATGACATCGCTATGCAGACGCTCAATGGTTTCTTTCGCATCAGCCAGTGTTACCAACGGTGCAAAACTGATCCACCCCAGCGGTTGAAAACTGATCCA
>CALYPF010000098.1 GCA_945271245.1 uncultured Enterobacteriaceae bacterium
TGGATCAGTTTTCAACCGCTGGGGTGGATCAGTTTTGCACCGTTGGTAACACAATGGGGCTGAACAAACCCTTATGGCAGCAATATCTCAATTATATTTGGGGCGTGCTACACGGTGATTTAGGCATATCGCTTAAAAGCCGCCTACCGGTGTGGGAAGAATTCGTGCCGCGTTTTAAAGCCACGCTGGAGCTGGGCGTCTGCGGCATGCTGTTTGCCATCGCCGTCGGCATTCCCGTGGGCGTTATGGCGGCGGTAAAGCGAGGCTCTATTTTCGACCATACGGCGGTTGGGCTGGCGCTGACCGGCTATTCCATGCCCATTTTCTGGTGGGGCATGATGCTCATCATGCTGGTGTCGGTGCAGCTTAACCTGACGCCGGTCTCCGGGCGCATCAGCGATACCGTATTTTTAGATGATACGCTGCCGCTCACCGGCTTTATGTTGATAGACACCGCGATTTGGGGCGAGCAGGGCGACTTTATCGATGCGGCAGGGCATATATTACTTCCGGCCATTGTACTCGGTACCATCCCGCTGGCGGTCATTGTGCGTATGACGCGTTCCGCCATGCTGGAAGTCCTCGGGGAAGACTATATTCGCACCGCGCGCGCTAAAGGGTTAACGCGGATGCGCGTCATTGTGGTTCATGCATTGCGCAATGCGATGTTACCGGTAGTCACCGTCATTGGTTTGCAGGTAGGCACGCTGCTGGCAGGCGCGATTCTGACCGAAACTATCTTCTCCTGGCCGGGGCTGGGGCGCTGGCTAATTGAAGCTTTGCAGCGCCGGGACTATCCCGTGGTACAGGGCGGAGTCCTACTGGTTGCAACTCTTATCATCCTGGTAAATCTACTGGTCGATTTACTTTATGGCGTGGTGAACCCGCGTATCCGGCATCACAAATAATGGGGGCCCCATGGCGCACATCGTGGAACCGACAGAAATAGCGGTAAAGGCACCGGCGCCAATGACGCCGATGCGTGAGTTTTGGCATTACTTTCGGCGCAATAAAGGCGCGGTGTTAGGGCTGACCTACGTTGTGCTGATGATCCTGATAGCGGCGTTCGCAAGCGCTATCGCGCCCCATAATCCATCAGATCAATTTCGGGACACGCTGCTGATGCCGCCGGTGTGGCATGCAGGCGGAAGCTGGCAGTTTGTGCTGGGTACCGATGACGTAGGGCGCGATATTTTATCGCGTCTGATGTACGGCGCGCGGCTATCGCTGCTGGTTGGGTGCCTGGTGGTGGCTTTATCGCTGGTTATGGGCGTGATACTTGGCCTGATTGCGGGTTATTTCGGCGGAATTGTGGATACGCTGATTATGCGCGTCGTCGATATTATGCTGGCGCTGCCGAGCCTGCTGTTGGCGCTGGTGTTAGTGGCTATTTTTGGCCCGTCTATCGTCAATGCCTCGCTGGCGCTGACATTTGTCGCTCTGCCGCATTACGTGCGCCTGACGCGAGCGGCGGTGCTGGTGGAAATTCATCGGGATTATGTTATCGCCTCCCGCGTCGCGGGTGCCGGCGCGCTGCGCCAGATGTTTATCAATATTCTGCCTAATTGCCTGGCACCGCTCATTGTTCAGGCCTCGCTGGGGTTCTCTAACGCCATTCTGGACATGGCGGCGCTCGGTTTCCTCGGCATGGGGGCGCAGCCGCCAACGCCGGAATGGGGCACGATGCTGTCAGACGTTCTGCAGTTTGCGCAAAGCGCCTGGTGGGTGGTCACTTTTCCTGGGGTTGCCATCCTGCTAACGGTGCTGGCGTTTAATTTAATGGGCGACGGTTTGCGTGACGCGCTCGATCCCAAACTCAAGCAGTAAGAGGTTTGCGATGGCGTTATTAGAAATAGAGTCGTTGTCGGTGCACTTTGGTGAAAAAGAGGCGCCGTTTCGCGCGGTTGACCGCATAAGTTATTCCGTAGAGCAGGGGCAGGTCGTTGGGATTGTCGGCGAGTCAGGTTCAGGGAAATCCGTGAGTTCGCTGGCGATTATGGGGCTGATAGATTATCCCGGACGCGTCATGGCGCAGAAGATGATCTTCAACCAGCAGGATCTTCAGCGCATTTCCGCGCAGGAGCGGCGCAATTTAGTCGGTGCCGAAGTGGCGATGATTTTCCAGGACCCGATGACCAGCCTGAACCCGTGCTACACGGTCGGCTTTCAAATTATGGAAGCTATCAAAGTCCACCAGGGAGGCAGCCGACAGACGCGCCGCCAGCGGGCTATCGACCTGCTGACTCAGGTAGGTATTCCCGATCCGTCATCCCGGCTGGATATTTATCCTCATCAGCTTTCCGGGGGGATGAGCCAGCGCGTAATGATTGCCATGGCGATTGCCTGTCGCCCGAAACTGCTGATTGCCGATGAGCCGACCACCGCGCTTGATGTGACCATTCAGGCGCAAATTATTGAGCTTTTGCTGGCACTACAGCGCCAGGAAAACATGGCGCTAATCTTGATTACGCATGATTTGGCGCTGGTGGCGGAAGCCGCACAAAAAATCATCGTTATGTATGCCGGGCAGGTCGTGGAAACCGGCGAGGCGCGGGATATCTTCCGGGCGCCGCGCCACCCTTACACCCAGGCCTTGCTGCGGGCGCTGCCGGAGTTCTCTTCGGATAAAGCGCGCCTGACGTCATTGCCGGGCGTGGTGCCGGGGAAATATGACCGTCCGCACGGCTGCTTGCTAAATCCACGCTGCCCGTATGCTACGGACACCTGTCGTATGCAGGAGCCGGAACTGGTGACGCTAAGCGGCGGGCGCCAGTCAAAATGCCATTATCCGCTTGATGATGCCGGGAGGCCGACGCGATGAGCCAGGTACAGGATGCCGCCGCGCAGCCGCTGCTGCAGGCAATAGATTTAAAAAAGCACTATGCGGTGAAAAAGGGGCTGTTTGGGGAAGAGCGACAGGTAAAAGCGCTGGATGGCGTCTCTTTTACGCTGGAGCGGGGTAAAACGCTGGCCGTCGTTGGGGAGTCCGGGTGTGGAAAATCAACGCTGGGACGTTTGTTGACGATGATTGAAACGCCTACCGCCGGCGAGTTGTACTGGCACGGGCAGGATCTACTGAAACACGATCCTCAGGCGCAAAAGCTGCGCCGCCAGAAGATCCAAATCGTATTCCAGAACCCTTATGCGTCTTTAAACCCGCGTAAAAAAGTTGGGCAAATTCTGGAGGAGCCGTTATTGATTAATACGCGCCTTAACGCGGCGGCCCGGCGTGAGAAAGCGCTGGCTATGATGGCGAAAGTGGGGTTAAAGACCGAGCATTACGATCGCTACCCGCATATGTTCTCAGGCGGTCAGCGCCAGCGCATTGCGATAGCGCGCGGATTAATGCTCGATCCGGACGTGGTCATTGCCGACGAACCGGTCTCGGCTCTGGATGTTTCCGTGCGGGCCCAGGTGCTGAACCTGATGATGGATTTGCAGCAGGAAATGGGGCTGTCATACGTATTTATCTCTCACGATCTTTCCGTTGTGGAACACATCGCCGATGATGTGATGGTGATGTACCTGGGAAGCTGCGTTGAGAAAGGGCCGAAGGCGCAGATATTTTCCAGTCCGCGCCATCCCTACACGCAGGCGCTACTGTCTGCGACGCCGCGCTTGAACCCCGAGGCGAGGCGTGAGCGTATCAAGCTCACCGGCGAATTGCCCAGCCCGCTGAACCCACCGCCGGGATGCGCCTTTAGCGCCCGCTGTTGGCGACGGTTTGAACCCTGCACGCAGGTAACACCGCGGCTTAACCCATGCGGGGAAGGGCAGCAGGCCGCCTGCTTTGCCGTGGACCTGGAAGAAGGAAGAGAGATACCGTACGTGCTGGTGCAGCCGTAAGCGCTCGCTAAGCGGCGCGTGGGGAGATAACAGGTATCAGTTAGCCGCCCGATAATTACTGGATTCGGGCGGCTAACGACTTAATATGATGAGCGGGGCAGACTGTGCCGGTGCGCCAGCCAGCGCCGCGTATTCTTTGACGCGCGAGATTAACGCAGGCGTAAATTCCCCACTTGCTATCACCGGCTGTTTCAGGTTTCCCACGTTCTGCGGCCAGGCGTTTCATTAAAAGGCACTGCGCCGCGCCGTTGAGTAATCAATGAAAATTTCCGTACCTTTACAGGGGTGTGCGTATCAATTTGAGCACGGTTTTGGAAGAGAATTGCCGGAGCGATATCTGAAGGAGAATATCCGTATAATTCGGGGAAATCCTGAAGCGTTGATGGGAAATTCCGAATCTGTTACCTCATGAAATGAAGTATACTCTGCTTCCATCCGACAAGATATTTTCTATACACCATTCGGCGGAGAGCGGTTTTGCGAGTAAGGCGATCTTTAACGATTAAACAAATGGCGATGGTCGCGGCGGTATGCGTGGCATTTATTTTTGTTTTTATCGTTATCCAGCTTTTCCATTTTGTGCAGCAGAATCGCTATTTCACCGCAATGCAAATGGAAAGCGTGGCGCGTTCGGTGCGCAACCCCTTATCAACCGCGATTTTAAAAGCGGACATCCCCCAGGCGGAAGCCATTCTTAAAAGCATTCAGCCCGGCGGCGTGATTAGCCGTGCCGACGTGGTGCTGCCTAACCAGTTTCAGGCGCTACGCGTCAGTTTTATGTCGGAGCGGCCGGTGCCCGTGCTGATGGCGCGATTATTTGAGATCCCGGTACAAATTACGCTACCGCTTTATTCGCTGGAGCGCCCTGCAAACCCTCAGCCGCTGGCGTATCTGGTATTACAGGCCGACTCATGGCGCATGTATAAATATGTGGTTAGCACTATTTCCACGCTGGTAACCACGTGGCTATTGATGGCGCTGGTGTTAACGGTGGCGATCAGTTGGTGCGTGAATCGCCTGATGGTGCATCCGCTGCGCAGAATCATCCGTGAAATAGAGGCGCTGGAACCCCAGGCCGCGGTAGAACAGCCGCTCAGCGTCCCACGTCTGCATAAGGACGATGAGATAGGCATCTTAATTCGTCACTATAACCGTGCCTGGCAACGCTTAAACAGTACGTCCGCCTGCGTTCCATCCGCCCAGAGAGCGCTGGCCGAACGGCGGTTGCAGGAGGAGCGCGAGATTGCAAGGTCTCTGGAGCGCGGCGATTTTGCGCTTTGGCTACAGCCGCAGGTCGATTTACGCACCGGTAAAGTAACCGGAGCTGAAGCACTGCTGCGCCAGCGGCAGGTGAGCGGCGACTGGGCGTTACCGGACGGCCTTATTGAGCGCATTGAACGCTGTGGGTTAATGGTGCCCGTGGTGAACTGGATCCTTGAAGAGGCCTGCCGCACCTTGGCCGAATGGCAGCGTCGGGGCATTGCGTTAACCCTGAGCGTAAATTTATCCGCTTTGCAGCTGCTGCATCCGGAACTGGCGCCGGTATTGTTAGAGATGCTTTCCCGATATCGCCTTTCCGCCGGCTCGCTAACTCTGGAAATCACAGAAAGCCGTCCGCTGGATGAAGGGCAATTGGCGCTAAACATTTTGCGCCCTTTACACCAGGCGGGCGTGCGCATTGCGCTGGATGATTTCGGCAAAGGCTATGCCAGCCTGCATCAGCTTTATCGCATGCGTGCGGTGCCAATGGATATCCTGAAAATCGATAAAGCCTTTATCGATCCTCTGCCGGTCGATGACAGTATGGCCAGTGTGATTTTGACCCTGGCTCGCAGGCTGGGGCTTGAGGTTGTGGCGGAAGGCATCGAAACCCAGACCCAGCGGGAATGGTTATGCCAGGCGGGGGCGCATATTGGGCAGGGTTTTTTATTTGATGCGGCTCTGCCGCCTGCGCTTTTCGCCGAGCGTTATTTGTCCGCATCAGACAGTGTGCGATTGTAAAATAAACGGTATACGAAGCGTTTCAGTTCTAATTTATTAACCTTCCCGTTTCATTTTCGCAGCATAATCATAGGTGTCAGGATTTGAGGGTGTTATTTTGAGCGCCGCGCGGCGATATGTACGCCTTAGCTCACTTAGCCAAAGGACACCCTATGAAAACAGCCCTCTACAAAAGCCTCTATTTTCAGGTGCTGGTGGCAATCGCCCTCGGCGTCGCGCTGGGCCATTTTTGGCCGGATCTGGGCGCTCAAATGAAGCCCCTTGGCGATGGCTTCGTCAAACTCATCAAAATGATTATTGCACCGGTTATTTTTTGTACCGTTGTTACCGGCATAGCCGGCATGGAGAGTATGAAAGCCGTGGGAAGGACCGGCGCGGTTGCGCTGCTCTATTTTGAAATCGTTAGCACGATTGCGTTAATTATTGGCCTGATTATTGTCAATGTGGTCCAGCCCGGAGCGGGAATGAACGTTGACCCTGCGGCGCTGGATGCGAGTGCGGTCGCGGCTTACGCTCAGCAGGCGCAGCAACAGGGCGTGGTCGCTTTTCTGCTGGATGCGATCCCGGCTAGCGTGATTGGTGCCTTCGCCAGCGGCAATATTTTACAGGTTCTGTTATTTGCGGTGCTGTTTGGGTTCGCGCTGCACCGGCTGGGCGATAAAGGCCTGCTGATTTTTAATGTTATTGAGAGCTTCTCAACAGTTATTTTTGGCATCATCAATATGATTATGCGCCTGGCTCCGCTGGGTGCCTTTGGTGCCATGGCGTTTACTATCGGCAAGTACGGCGTTGGCTCGCTGGTGCAGCTTGGGCAGCTAATACTCTGCTTTTATTTGACCTGTGTTTTATTCGTGGTGGTGGTATTGGGCGCTATCGCACGCGCAACGGGTTTCAATATCTTTAAATTTATTCGCTATATCAAAGAAGAACTGCTGATTGTTCTCGGCACCTCATCTTCAGAGTCAGTGTTACCGCGTATGCTTGATAAAATGGAAAGGCTGGGCTGTCGAAAATCCGTTGTGGGTCTGGTGATTCCTACGGGATACTCATTTAACCTTGATGGCACCTCTATTTATCTGACCATGGCTGCCGTTTTTATTGCGCAGGCGACAAATAGTCATATGGATATTGTGCATCAGATAACATTGCTGGTGGTGCTGTTGCTATCGTCTAAAGGCGCGGCAGGCGTGACGGGCAGTGGTTTTATCGTATTGGCGGCGACGCTATCGGCGGTAGGCCACCTCCCCGTGGCGGGGCTGGCGCTCATTTTAGGCATCGATCGGTTTATGTCTGAAGCGCGCGCCTTGACTAACCTGGTAGGTAACGGGGTAGCCACTATTTTTGTCGCGAAGTGGGTTAAGGAATTGGATGAAACGCAGCTGAAAGCAGCCTTAAATAATAATCCTGGTGATGTAAAAGCCGGTGAAATACCTTCCTGATTCCCTCATTTTCCCACGGTCGCTTGCCCTGGCCGTGGGCACCTGCGCATAATTGGTTTTTATTTCGCATTATGATGCGATGTTTTTAGTAACCGGTGGTCCAAAGGAAAGCATTGCAGCGGGGGCGCGCCGCGCTTTTCTTTATTACCAGGAATGTTGATCAGGGGTAGACATGCAGGGCAAAACATTGGCGCTTTTGGCGGGGGGATTTTTTCTGGCGGCCTTCGCAGCTCAGACACAGGCTGAAGCGTTAAAACCCGATCCCGCCTGGCAGCAGGGTACGCTAGATAATGGGTTACGCTGGCAGATGCTCTCTACGCCGCATCGCCCTAACGACCGCATCGAAGTCCGGCTGGTGGTTAACACCGGTTCGCTGGAAGAGAGCGCGCAGCAAGCGGGCTACAGCCGTTTCATTCCTCATTTCGCTTTAACGCAAAACCCTGATACGGATACCGTTAACCTTTGGCAGCAGGCCACGGACCCCGGTTATCCGCAATCGCCCGCGACGGTAACCTATAACGTGACGCAGTACGCGTTAAGTCTGCCGAACAATCGCAATGACCTACTCAAAGAGGCGCTAGGCTGGCTGGCGAATACCGCTGGCAAGCTGGATATTTCACAGAAAAATGTCGACAGCGCGCTGGCGCAGCGGAATGCGATAACCACGTGGCCGGATAATCCGCGCGACGGCTGGTGGCGATATCGGCTTAAAGGGTCGACGCTGCTGGGGCACGATCCCTCAGCGGATGTACAGCAGCCGGTTGAGGCGGAAAGCCTGAAAAACTGGTATCAAAAATGGTACACCCCGGATGCGATGACGCTATTAGTGGTGGGTAACGTTGATGCCCGCAGCATGATAGAGCAAATTGAAAAGCAGTTTGGCGAGCTTGACGGAAAACGGCAGATGCCGGCGCCGGTGCCGACGGTATCGCCGCTGCGACGTGAGCCTGTGACTATTATGACGCGCGCCGTGCAGGAAGACAGGCTGACCATTATGTGGGATCAGGCGTGGCAGCCTATCAGAAACGCTAATACGTTATTGCAATACTGGCGGGCGGATTTAGCGCGTGAAGCGCTGTTCTTACACGTTCAGCAAAGTCTGGCAAAGAATAATATCCGCGATTTACAGCTTAGTTTTGACTGCCACGTACTGTTCCAGCGCGCTCAGTGCAGCATTAACCTCGATACGCCAAACGGCAAGCTGAATAACCATTTGGCGCTGGTGGCGCACAATCTGCGCGCGCTGCGTGAAGAAGGGCTGCCGAAGGCGGAGCTGGATACGCTGATCGCGCAGAAGAAACAGGAACTGGAAACCCTTTTCGCCACCTATGCCCGCACCAATACCGGCATATTAATGGGGCAGCGCCTGCGAGCGCTGCAAAATCACGTGGTAGATATCGCGCCGGAGCAATATCAGCAGCTGCGCCAGCGCTTTTTGCAAGGTGCTACGCCGGACGCCATCAACAGTGATTTACATCAGCTACTCGCTCAGGATATGGCGCTCATTTTGTTACAGCCTCAGGGAGAGCCAGAGTTTGCGATGGGTGAGTTGCAAAATACGTGGAATAAAATTATGGCGCCGGCGCAGTCTCCGGTAGCAGATAAGCCGGAAACGCGCGGCGAGGCTAGCGGGCCGGTGTCGCATTAAACCCCCCTTTTCTGCTGTGTGGTCAGCGCCGGACGCGGCCATATAGCAGTGGCGCAAAGCGGGCGCTAGCGCATTTAGCCGGTTTCAAGCCGGTATTCTGACCAGCAGAGCGCCCTGTTGCTCTGAGCAAATACCTAGCCAGAGGCCCTAATCCTGCTGGATGCATTCCTGCAAAGCGGGCGCTAGCGCGAGTGGTGTTTTCACTACGGTATCTCAATCAACAGGGCGGGTTTTCCAGAGACCTGCCCTATTCTTGAACCTCTTTTTGCCTATTTCGGCATCAGTTCGCGGGGAATAATCGCGCCGCGGTGCTGAATGACAGCGCTGGCCGTTCTGTGTCCACACTCTGCGGCGGCCTGCGGTGTTCCTCCGGTCAGGCGCACGGAGAGATAGCCTGCGCTAAATGAATCGCCTGCGGCGGTGGTGTCTACCACGCGCTCTTTAGGAAGCGTAATTGCCGGAACGGTGAGCGGTGGCTCTGCCTGCCGTGCCACCAGGCAGCTTTCCGCACCGCGTTTTATTATCACTTCCTGCACCCCGGCGGCGTGAGTCCGTGCGATAACCTCATCCGGCAAACCGGGACCCCACAGCGCGTCTTCATCGTCCAGGGTTAAAAAGGCGATATCCGTGCAGGCCAGCATACGCCGGTAAACCCGCTGAGTTTCCTGTCGATTGCTCCACAAGCGAGGCCGGTAATTATTATCAAAAATGATTTTGCCGCCGCGACGGCGGCAGGCTTCCAGCAGCGTAAACAGCCGCTCCCGGCTCTCCGGCGGCAGAATAGCGAGACTAATCCCGCTGAGATAAAGATAATCAAAACCTTCCAGCTGCGTGGTTATCCCGGCGGCTTCAGCGCCCGTTAGCCAGTAGCGGGCCGCCGCTTCGCTGCGCCAGTAAAGAAACGATCGCTCTCCGCGCTCGTCCGTCTGAATATAATACAGCCCTGGCAGCCGGTCAGGCATACGCTGCACCAGCTCGGTGTGTACCTTTTCCTGCTGCCAGGCTTCCAGCATTTGCTGGCTGAAATTATCTTCTCCGAGCGCGGTAACGTAATGTACCGCGAGCGCCTGCGCATCGACCAGGCGAGCAATGTAGACGGCAGTATTCAGTGTATCGCCGCCAAACCCTCGGCTGACGTGCGACGCTTTTTCTGACATTTCGATCATACATTCGCCAATGACGGCGATTTTGGGCGTGGGCATAGTGACTATCCGAATTCGGCAGAAAGTACGGGTAGTGTCTTGCGCTGTGGGTACAGCGTCAATATTTTTAAAACGGCGTTTTGATAAAGATCGCATGGATTTTGCTGTGCGAACTAGCGATATTTTCGCCCGGTAAGCGGCGGTATTTGTATCGCACGAGAAGCCAATCGCGCGTTAAGCGATCCGTTTTATGCGGTCCTCAGCTATCTTTATGGCTTAGGCCATCGACAGGAAGCAGGGCGAAGATGACGAGAACGGGTAAAGCTATCGGTATTACTTTCGGGGTTGTAGCGCTTCTTATTGTCGGCGTGGTGATATTTGTCGCCACGTTTGACTGGAACCGTCTCAAGCCGACCATCAATGAAAAAGTGTCCACGGAGCTGCACAGGCCGTTTGCTATTCGCGGTGATTTGCGCGTGGCCTGGGCGCGCAACCCGCAGGAAACCGGCTGGCGACGCTGGGTTCCCTGGCCGCACGTTACGGCTCAGGATATTGTGCTGGGCAACCCGCCGAATATCCCCGGCGACAATATGGTGCATTTACCGCGCGTAGAGGCGACCCTCTCGCCGCCCGCGCTGCTGGGTAAAACCGTTTGGCTTCCCTGGATAAAACTGGAGCGTCCGGATATTCATCTGACCCGGCTGGCGGAGCATAAAGATAACTGGACCTTCAAGATAGGCGATGGTGATAAAACAAAAGAAAGTGAGCCTTCCGCATGGTCATTCCGGCTGGATAAAGTCCTGTTCGATCGCGGGCGTATCGCTATCGACGATCGGGTAAGCCGGGCGGTAATGGAGATCCTGGTCGACCCCCTCGGTAAACCGCTGCCTTTTAGCCAGCTAACCGGCACTAATGCAAAAAAAGGCCAGAAAGTCGGCGACTATGTATTCGGGTTAAAGGTAAAAGGCCGCTATAAAGGCGAACCGATTTCCGGTAGCGGAAAAATCGGCGGTATGTTGGCGCTGCGCAGCGACGACACGCCTTTTCCCGTACAGGCTGATGTACGCTCAGGCGCAACGCGCGTCGCGTTTAATGGAACGATAATTCATCCCTTGACGCTCGGGGGCGCCGATCTCCGACTGCGTTTTTCTGGCGATTCGCTGGGCGATCTTTACGATCTCACCGGCGTTTTATTGCCGGATACGCCGCCGTTTGAAACCGATGGCCATCTCACGGCGCGGTTAGATGAAAACAAAGGCAACGTGTTCCGGTATCGAGATTTTAACGGGCGGATTGGCGACAGCGATATTCACGGATCGCTGAAATATAGCCAGACGAAGCCCCGCCCCATGCTGCAGGGCGAGTTGCTGTCCCGGCAGTTACGGCTGGCGGATCTCGGGCCGTTGATTGGCGTCGATTCTGGCAAGGGCAACCAGAGCAAAAAAAGCCAGCGCACCAATACCTCTCAGCCGCTGGGTAAAGTACTGCCTTACGATCGCTTTGAGACGGATAAGTGGGATGTGATGGATGCCGATGTGCGTTTTAAAGGCCGTCGCATTGAGCATGGTAGTTCCCTGCCAATTAGCGATCTCGATACCCACCTTATTCTGAACAAGGGCGATTTGCGCCTGACGCCGCTGCGTTTTGGGCTGGCAGGCGGCAGCATCGATGCTCATGTACGGCTGGAAGGGGATAAAAAGCCGATGCAGGGGCGCGTTGAGCTTAACGCCCGGCGTTTGCAGTTAAAGCAGCTCATGCCCAATGTGCAATCAATGCAAAAAACGCTGGGGGAACTGAACGGCGATGCGGATATACGCGGCACCGGTAATTCAGTGGCGGCGCTGCTGGGCTCCAGTGACGGCAATCTGAAATTACTGATGAATAACGGTTTAATCAGCCGCAATCTGATGGAAATTTTGGGGCTAAATGTCGGTAATTACATCGTTGGCCAAATTTTTGGTGATGATGAGGTTCAGGTGAACTGCGCCGGGGTAAATATCGATATGCGCAACGGGTTGGCCCGGCCGCAGATTTTCGCCTTTGATACCGAGAATGCGCTGATTAATGTGACCGGAAACGCAAATTTTGGCAGTGAGCAACTGGATTTAACCATCGATCCAGAGAGTAAAGGGCTGCGTATTATCACGCTGCGTTCGCCGCTGTATGTGCGTGGCACCTTTAAAAATCCCAGCGCGGGCGTTAAGCCTGGCCCGCTTATCGCTCGCGGCGCCGTGGCTGCCGCGCTCGGCGCGCTGGTAACACCTGCCGCCGCACTGCTGGCGCTCATCTCCCCCTCTGAGGGGGATAGCAACCAGTGCCGGAATATCCTGTCTCAAATGAAACATTAAGCGTGGTATAGAATACGCTCGCCCTCTCAGGGCGGGCGTTTCGCCTCTTCATTGTCATTCCTAAACCACCTCCTGAGGAAAGTGATTTAATGTTCCTGTTTTTGTTGCCCCCGTTGCTGTCACGCTTTTATTGGCGCGTCTGCGTCGGGCAGCAACCGCCTAAACTTAGCCGCTTATCTGGCCGAATGGGGCGGATACAGGGGCGGAAATAGTGTATTACAGTGACTGATGGCGCGTTTCACGCGTGCATAGCAGGGCTATCAGAGTTAGCGTGGCCATTGCGGCCAAATAGATGCCCACCCAGAACAAACCGTAATGCGTCTGCAGCCACGCGGCTATCCACGGTGCGACAGATGCGCCGAGAATCGATGCCAAATTATAAGAGAATGAAGCGCCGGTATAGCGCACCTCCGTCGGAAATAGCTCCGGAAGCAGCGCGCCCATCGGGCCGAAGGTCAGCCCCATCAGGCTCAGCCCGATAAGCAAAAACGCTAACATCCCGGAGATGCTGCCCGAACCGAGCAGTGGCTCGAACAGGAATGTGGCAAAAGCCAGAATCAGCAGAGTAATGGCTATCATACTGCTACGCCGACCAACGCGGTCGGCCAGCATTCCGGCCACCGGCACCATCACGCCAAAACCGATAACGGCGATCATCAGCATCCACAGCACGCTATTGCGCGGCAGCCCCAGCCCGGCAGGCGGCAGTGAAGTGCTATAGCTCATCGAATAGACGGTAGTAATGTAAAACAGTGTGTAAGTGGCGAGCATAATAAATGTGCCCAGCAGCGTGGCCCGCAGGTGTTTTGTCAATAAAGTACCGAGCGGAATCTTAACCCGTTTCCCTTCCTGCGCGGCTTTAGCGAATACCGGCGATTCGTGTAGCGAGACGCGAACATACAGCCCAATCAACACCAGCACCGCAGAAAAAATAAACGGAATGCGCCAGCCCCAGTCCATAAATTGCTGGTCCGTTAGTAGCCAGGACAGCAGTAGAAAGGTTGCGTTAGCAAAGAAAAAGCCAATAGGTGCGCCGAGCTGAGGGAAGGAACCGTACAGCGCTCGCTTATGCGCCGGCGCGTTTTCCGTCGCCAGCAGCGCCGCGCCTCCCCATTCGCCGCCCAGCCCAAGCCCTTGCCCGAAGCGCGCCAGCGCCAGCAGCGCGGGTGCCATAATCCCAATACTTTGATAGCCCGGTAGCAGGCCAATAACGACGGTAGAAAGCCCCATCGTCAACAGGGAGGCAACCAGCGTCGCTTTGCGTCCAACTCGGTCACCGAAGTGACCGAATAGCGCGGAGCCGATAGGGCGGGCGACAAACGCGATGGCAAAGGTTGCCAGCGACTGCAGCGTCGCGGCGGCGGCATCGCCCTGCGGGAAGAAAATATGTGGAAAGACGATGACGGCGGCAGTAGCGTAAATATAGAAGTCAAAGAATTCGATAGCGGTGCCGATTAACGAGGCGATGACCACCTTCCCGCGTGAATTCACCGGCGCGGTGGACGCAGGGTTGGGGGCCGTGGCGATAGATGCTTGCATATAAACCATTCTTTTTATTTTTGCGGAACGAAAGTCCATATTACGCACAGCAAAAGCGCCATTTCAACGCACTGCCAGCGAGGGTTTTGTGCAAGAAATCGGCAAAAAGCGAATAATAGTTATGCGTTGGGATTGGCGTGCATATAAACCCAGAGATTCTTCACCAGACAGATAATTAAACCAGAAATAGGTTAAATAAAAGTTAATGCATGGCGTTGTGTGCTGGAAAGGAGCGCCGGGCCGGCCGGCGCCTGAGGTTTAGTGAGGGCGACGCCCCGGAATAGGTTTATCGTCTTTATATTCAGCGGTGGCTATCCACGCGGCGCAGAATAGCGTCAGGCGCGCAAAGAAATAGAAAAACGCCATCAGCCCGAGAACAGAACCAAACGCCGCACCCGAAGGGGATTTTACCAGCGACGGGAGCGTCCAGGTCATAATAATTTTAATAATCTCAAAGCCAATCGCGGCCAGCAGCGTGCCGCGCGCCAGCGCTTTTTTACGCGGCCGGTGACGCGGAAGACGCCAGAATATCCAGAAAAATAATAGATAGTTGGCAAAAATCGAGATGGCCAGCCCGATAAGCTGCCAGGCGGGTTTCAGCCATTCAATGGCGCCAAGGTGCAGCAGGTTGATAATGGTCTCCTGCGCGGAGCCGGCGGCGGAAGTAATCGACAGCGTGACGATAAGCGCAATCAGCAGGCCAATGAGCGATATCAAATCGCGCAGGTATTTCAGCCAGAATTTCTCTTTATCCTGCGGCGTGCGCTCCCAGACGTCGCGCGACTGCGCGCGTACCGCTTCTCGCAGGTTCCCCATCCAGTTAACCCCGGAATAAAGCGCAATAAGCAGACCGACCAGCCCCACGGTAGTACGCTGTTGAACCGCAGTATTGATCGTACTTTTGAGCGTTTGCGCAAGCGTCGGATCGCTCACGTTCGCCAGAATTTTCTCGAAAATATCTTTTAGCAGGGTGGGATGCGCAGCCAGGATATAACCGCCTGCGGCAAAGCTCACCATCAGCATGGGGATCAGTGATAAAAAAGAAAAATAGGTAATTGCTGCGCCAAACTGATTGCCCATTCTGTCGTTAAAACGTTCGGCGGCGCGCAGCATATGCGCCACAATAGGATTGCGCTCAATGCGTTTTACCGTGTTATTCACGTTTTCCAGCGTGCCATTAAGCACCTGGACTTCGGGCGTAGCATTGGCCTCTTCCTGTGCGTTCAACGGCACAACCGGCGTATAATCGAGATCCCGCGTGGGGCGTTTTGTATGCTCAGAGTTACCCATTAGCTCCGTAATCCTTTAGACAATGTCAGTCTGATCATAGGAAAAATATGGCTGCGATGCTAATCCACATAGCCTTGCAGTACGATATTCAACCACTCCATAAACGCGTGGACGCGGCGTGACAGGCTTCGGCGGTGTGGCCAGATGAGTGAAACCGGCATCGGTGCCGCGCGGTACTGGGGCAAAATCTCCACCAGCGTGCCATTGCGTAACGCATCGCGCACCCCGACGCGCGGAACCTGGATGATGCCCAACCCTGCGATACAGGCGGCGTAGTAGGTCTCTGTGCTGTTCACGGTCAGCATACCGCCGGTCTGTACCCAGCGTGTTTCACTATTTTCACAGATTTCAAAACCTGCCGGGCGTGCGCCCAGTATTGTTGCATAGTGGACCACGGCGTGCGAGGCCAGGCAATCGGGCCTTTCTGGATAACCGAAGCGGGCGAGATAATCCGGGCTGGCGCAGTTGATGATGCTTAACTGGCCCAGCCTGCGGGCTACCAGGCCGGAATCCTTAAGCTGACCGACGCGTATCACACAGTCGAAACCCTCCTGAATTACGTCAACCAACCGATCGCTACTGCTCAGTTCCAGCTCTATACCGGGATGCTGCTGTAAAAATTCTGGCAGCCGGGGGATGATGACATTTTTCGCCAGCCCGACCGGCATATCAACGCGCAGGCGGCCGCTCAAATTTGCCGCGCTGCGTGAAAATAATCCGTCAAGCTCCTCAAGGTTTGCCAGCAGATCGCGACAGCGCTCATAGTAAACAATCCCATCCTGCGTGAGCTGAACCCGCCGCGTTGTGCGATGCAGCAGCCGCGTCCCCACGGTGTTTTCCAGCGCCTGAATTTGGCGTGATACGCTGCCGCGAGGTAGCCCCAACGTATGTGCCGCCTGGGTAAAACTGGCCATTTCTGCGACCCGAACAAAAAGCCGCATTGCGTGAATTTTATCCATCTTTACGCGTGATTGTTGTTATAAACGAGTTAATGAAGCGTATTTTAGCGTATTTATCATTTTGATGGCGTCAATTACGCTGATTGTCATATTCACACTGTTTGAAATGAGGTAAAGGACGATGCAACGAATCGTATTAGTTACCGGCGGTAGCCGCGGATTGGGGAAAAATGCCGTACTGAAACTGGCAGAGCGGGGCATAGACGTTATTTTCACCTGGCGCCACGGCCAACGAGAGGCTGAGGAAGTTGTACGTGAAGTGGCTAAGCGCGGCGCGCGAGCGGTGTCCCTTCGGTTAGATGTTTCTGATTGTGCGAGCTTTCCGGCATTTGCGCAGGACGTTGCGTGCCTATTACGTGCGACGTGGCAGCGCGAACGTTTTGACTATTTGCTCAATAATGCCGGTACGGGCATGAACACGCTAATTGCGCACACCAGCGAAACACAGTTTGATGAGATGGTGAATATTCATCTTAAAGGGCCGTTTTTCTTAACCCAGACGCTGTTGCCGCTGATTGAGGATGGTGGACGAATTCTGAATGTTTCCAGCGGCCTGACGCGCTTTGCATTACCGGGAAAAGCGGCCTATGCCGCAATGAAAGGTGCCGTTGAAGTGTTCACCCGCTATCTGGCGAAGGAGTTGAGTGAGCGTAAAATTACGGCGAATTGTATTGCGCCGGGCGCGATTGCCACCGATTTTGGCGACGGTGAAGTGAGAGATAATGCGCATATTGCCGGGCATATTGCAGCGCAAACTGCGCTGGGGCGCGTTGGGCAGCCGGATGATATTGGCGATGCGATAGCCGCTTTACTGAGCGATGAGCTTGCGTGGATGAATGCGCAGCGCGTTGAGGTGTCCGGCGGTATGTTCTTATAAGCGGTGCCAGCCGGTGATGCTAATCCGGCCATATACCGTTTCGCGGTGTTGCCGGTGAACCTGTTGTCCCCGCCCGTCCGGGGCGGGGACCGCAGAAAACGGAGAAAAGCCGCAAGGCGTACCTTTCTCCGCACTACACGCCCGGTAGCGGCGGCGGATTTTCCGCCGCCGTGTATGCACTGGCGCAATGCCATCAGAACCTGAATCTCTGATGAAAACGTTTAAAAGGATTCCCAGCTATCTTCCCGCGCTGATAAATTCACCCGCGCATTAACCGGCGCGCTTATGCGTGCTTCGGCTAACGGAGCCGACAAGCTTACACCGTCTTTTGCCGCCTGGATTTTAAAGAACTCAACTTCACCGGATAATTGTTTCGCCTGTTCGTTCAGGTTGGAAGACCCGGCGGCGGCCTCTTCGACCAGCGCGGCATTTTGCTGAGTGACGGTATCCATCTCGGTAATCGCCTGAGAAATCTGGGCAATACCAATATTTTGCTCTTCAGCGGCGGTTTTAATTTCTTCCATTAAATCGGACACTTTGGTAACGGAATCGATGGTGTTCTCAATCTTGCGGTTAGTTTCCATCACCAAATTGGCGCCGCTGGCGACTTTGGCCGTCGTTTCTTCTATAAGGCTGCGAATTTCCTGGGCTGCAGAAGAACTGCGCTGGGCCAGATTACGAACCTCGCCGGCGACCACAGCGAACCCACGGCCCTGCTCGCCCGCCCGGGCAGCTTCAACGGCGGCATTAAGCGCCAGAATATTGGTCTGGCTGGCAATGCTGGTAATAACGCTGTTGATTTCAGAAATAGCGCGCGAGCTTTCCTGGATAGCGTTCATAATAACGCGCGTTGACTCTGCGGCCTTTCCGCCTTCCAGCGCCAGAAGCCGGGCATTTTGTGCCAGATCGTTTGCCTGACCGGCGTTATCGGCATTTTGTCTGACGGTAATTTTAATTTCTTCCATGCTGGCGGCAGTTTGCTGCAACGCAGCGGCCTGCTCTTCCGTGCGTGAAGATAAATCCTGGTTTCCGCTATCAATTTCATTTGCCGCCCGTGCGATATGAGTCGCACCGGTTCTGACTTTATGTAGGGTGGTACCGATTTTAGCTACCATAGTGCGGATAGCGGTGATTAATAAACCGATTTCATCTTTTGAATTGTGATCGATATCAGCCGTCAGGTCACCATTCGCGATACTTTCTATCAAAGTGACCGTTTTCTTTAATGGATGTGTAATAGTACCTGTAACAAACCAGGCCGTGAGTGCGCTGAATACAATGCCCGCCAGACTTAAAATCAGCATAGTGAATATGATTTTATACGTCGACGCATTCAATTTTTCGTGGGCATCATCAATCAATGTTACCAACGGTGCAAAACTGATCCACCCCAGCGGTTGAAAACTGATCCAGG
>CALYPF010000099.1 GCA_945271245.1 uncultured Enterobacteriaceae bacterium
TGGATCAGTTTTCAACCGCTGGGGTGGATCAGTTTTGCACCGTTGGTAACAAAAGCCGGGGCCCGGCACAGAAAGCTGCGCAATATGCTCAACGGACTGGATGCTACGGTGATGACGCTGTCCTGGTACTGTGTTTGGTGCGGCGACCATTATCAGGGCGTGAAGCACTGTTACCGATGCCAGACCGGTATCTACAGCATCGAAGAAGTGAACTGGCAGAGAAACTACTGCTGCAGTACCGGATAGTCCTCCCTCGCCTTTATGAACCAGATACCGCCGCACTGGCCGGGTCTTCCCTGATTTAACCCAAGGAGAGTCTGCATTGTGAATCATTCTTACACACGGGCTTCTGATGCTGTCAGCGCGGATGCCGTCAGTACGCGTGCATTTCTGCAACAGGCCGTTGACCATTACCCGCGACTGGCGGCATTCAGCTTTACGCTGAAATTGCCGTATCGTGAAGCCATGAGCGAATACCGGTCATTGATTCTGCGTTTTCATACTGAAGTCTGGCAGCGCACCGGCGAATATTCGCGCCAGCGTCAGCAGGCGCGCCAGAGTTCACCGCCAACGATCCTGCGATGGATGTGGGAGTCTGTCAGTGCACCAGAGTGCAAAATGGTGCTGCTGATGAATCTTGATACGCTGGGTGCCTGGCGCGATGAGGCCGTACAGCAGGAGATGAACGGGATACTCAGAGAGGCATGGCGCACGGTGACGCATGCCGATAACAACGTTGCCAGTATGTTATCTTTCACTATCAGTCGTACTGAAGGATGTTCATTTGCGGGTCTTCCCCGATCATGGTGGGAGACTCAGAAGTCCATGTTTAACCTGCCGTAATGGAACATCACAGCTACTTTGAACCGCTCCTTGTTCCGGTATCCCCTCGACTTGATCCGCAGCAGTCGTATCTTGCTGTTCAGCGATTCTGCATTGCCGTTTGATACCCGATGCTTCATCGCATTCAGGATACCGTACAGCCGTTTACGTAATGTTCTGGCGGCACTACTCAGCAGCGGGACGCCAACATCTTTTGCCATCGCTATCCATTCCTGCCACAGGCGTCTGCTGTGCTCGTCATACCGACGGTTCCAGAGTTCCCGCGCCAGCTCTTTCATTGCCCAGCAACGGCTGGTATCAGGTAGGACCATCTGCGCTGCCTCCAGTCTTTCTACTATCCGACCATGACGCTTATGACGGCCATACAGCCACAGATAGCGGGAACGATGTGCACTTTTTCGGGCCTGCAACGGGATGGTTTTCATCTCTGACTGCCGTGTTTTATCCACCACGGCACAGAGCATTTTGGCTACATGGAAGTGATCGAAGGCGATTTTTTCTACTGCGTTGGGTAAGTGGATCCGGGCCGCGCTGATATAGGCCGGGTTCATATCCATCGACAAGGTTTTGATGGATTCGATCTGGCGGCCACCCAGGTTTCGGAGATAACCGGCAAGACTCTCAACACCACGATCATCCCTTAGTTCAAGCGCTTGTCCCTGCGTATCCGAGATAACGGTGACATACTGATAACCCTTTTTGAAGCTCACCTCATCCACACAGAGGTGACGTGTAGACTGGGGCAACCGTCGGCGCGCCAGTCCTCGCTTTACCGCACGCTGCATGATGTTATCGACGGCATTCCAGCTGAGTTTCAGTTGTTTCCTGACAGCATCAACGGTACTGATTTTCAGCCATGAGAGCACGAAGGATTCGAACAACAACGTATACCGGCTGCCGGGTCCCGCCCACGGAACTGGCAGCGTCAGGCAACCATGTTCCGGGCACATAATGCGGGGGACATCGGCTTCGACTATCGTTGAAAACTGGCAGGTATCGAGATGACGCCATTTGCGATGCCGGTGATCGTGAGCAGAACAGGATTTCCCGCAGGCCGGACAGGTCAACTGAGTATTTTCAGCGATCCCGACAGTAACGGTAACAGACCCCGCATTTTCATCGAGAGAAAGAGACGTTACCTGCCACGGGGCATACAGGTTGAGGATATGAGCATAGAGGGACTTTTCGTCCATGGTGGTGACCTCTGGCGAATTAATACGCCATTATCATGCCTTCAGCCACCACAACAAGGGAAGACCCTCATTTGCACAGCCATTCAGTCAGTTACAGGCCCGGCTGAATGAAATGATATCTCCCATTCTGGTGGCCAGAACAGGTGTTGTTTGCCCGTGACGGAAAAGAATTCTCCCGTTAAGGGGATGTCAGTTAAACAGAGTTTCCCCGATGTATTCCGCGCCGATATAATTTCTGAATGAAAAAAGCTCACGATACCTTACCCCCGGAACAAACTGTCATGGCACTGGCACATTTTGCATGGTGTGCGCTTGTCGCTTTACGTACCGCGCAGAAGGATGGTCAGGCGTTGTCGCCACTCAGCACGCATGCATTTTTACTGCGCTGGTTAACTGTGGCGTATAAGCAAAAACGGTTTCCGCGTGCAATCGCATCCGATATTGAGAGTCTGGTGGTACTGGGGCGCCAGAAAGGTCTTGCCGCGAGTTTATTCAGTCGTCTGGAATATCTCTGGTCTTCGTGCAGCGGACCGGTGTCTGCGCAGTCGGATTTGTACCGGTTGACGTACGCAATTGAACAGCTTAAATCGCAGGGCTGGGTCAATGCAGCGGTGAGTGACAGGGACTGGGACAATGAAGCGCTTCTGGTCCAGGAATACAGAGAGACGGATGCACTGCTGGTAAGGAAGTCGGCTCTGACCTGTGGATTTTCGGAAGAGGGCAAACTGGTTGCACCGGTGGAATTTCTGGTGACGGGCAACCTGTCAGCATGTACAGAGGTTTTTCAGTCCCATGCCCTCCCGTCGGTCATGGTGGCATCGAACCGGATCGTATTACAACCCGAGAAATAGAGCAAAAAACCTCAACGTATTACTCAATCTGATCACTGTCCATTCCCTGAATAGCAGGTAACCTCGGTTTCATTCCGCTGTCCTGGCGATTACTCCTGCTTCTTCTCGGCGAACTCCACACAGAAGCCGGCCCTGTATGACACCGCCGATGCGACGGCTAACCGCCGTATCAACGCGCGTCTGCCGTACATCTTCCTGCTGTCGCGTATTGCGCACTACCTGAAGCTGATTCAGCGCGAAAATATCGGCACCACCAAAGACCGTCGTCTGCTGGAGCGTAAGCATCCGGTGAAGGCGCCTTGCTGGTTGTTTCCATAACCGCCATTCTGCGGCTCTTCCTTATATCCATACGGAGAGCTTCAGTGAGCAAAAAATATATGACCGCCGCGCAGCGGCGCCGCCATTATCACGACTGGCTGGACAGCGGTATGACCAGAGCAGACTACGCCCGCCTTCACGGTATCCATGCCAAAACCTTCGGTAACCTCTGCAGGGACATCGCCGCTGAGGGGGCGGCCAACGCTGCGCCTCCGGAAAAAATGCGTTACCGTTACTGCCCGTCACCCTCGCGATACCCGTGGAGACGGACACCGTAACGCTCAGCCTTCGCAGGGCCAGCGTCACCGGCACCGCCGCCGCGCTTATCCCTCTCATCCGGGAGCTTAACCTGTGCTGACTCCACACCATCTCTGGCTGGTTCGCGAGCCTGCCGATATGCGCGCCGGTATCGACACGCTGACCCGTAAAGCCACTGAGGCCGCGGGGCATCCGCCCCGGGAAGGGGAAGCCTTCCTGTTTACCAGCCGGCGTCGCTCCCGTATGAAGCTGCTGCTGTGGGACCGCCACGGCATCTGGCTCTGCGCCCGTCGCCTCCACCGGGGCTCCTTCCACTGGCCCCGGGCCGGCGATGAGACCTGGACTCTCACCGCGGAGCAGTTCACCTGGCTCACCGCGGGTGTCGACTGGCAGCGCCTCTCTGCCGGGCCGTTACCGGCATGGACGGAGTAATAATCAGAAAAAACAATCACAAAACCCTTCCGCTCACACGGATATTATCCCCGCCCTCTGTTAGCATGGCGGTATGACAAGCGATATCCTGCACACCACCGATGACCCTGATGAACTGCGCCGCCTGGCGCAGGACCTGCAGGCAAACATCGATACCCTTCATCATCGGCTTCGCTCGCTGGAAACAGAAAATACCCTGTTACAGGCAGAAAAGACCGCGAACGAACAACGCATCTGCGAACTGGAGGAGGCCCTGAAGCTGGCGCGCCAGTGGCGCTTCGGGCGTAAAAGTGAACGTCTGCCGGTGGGGCAGAAGGTGCTGGCCGATGAGGATGCCGCCACCGATGAGGCCGACATATCCCGCCAACTGGCGGACCTGCTGCCCCCGAAAGACATGCTGGCGAAAAAGCCGGCAAGTCAGCCCCTGCCGGCCGGTCTGCCGCGCGAGGAGACGGTGCTGGCACCGCCGGCAGGGACGGACTGCCCGGGCTGCGGCAGCGCCCTGCGTCACATCCGCGACGAGGTGAACGAGACGCTGGAGTACATCCCGGCGCGCTTCGTGGTGAAACGCACCGTCAGGCCACAGTACGGCTGCCCGTGCTGTGACACGGTGCACAGTGCCGCCCTGCCGGCGGCCATCATCGACAAAGGTCAGCCCGGCCCGGGCCTGCTGGCGCAGGTCATTATCGCAAAAGTCATGGACCATCTGCCGCTGCACCGCCAGCAGAAAATCTATGCCCGGGAAGGCGTGCTACTGCCGGAGAGCACGCTGGCGGACTGGTTCGGACAGACCGCCGCCGTGCTGTCACCGCTGGCGACGGCCCTGAAGAGAGACCTGCTGCGCCAGCCGGTGCTGCAGGCGGACGAGACGCCGCTGCAGGTGCTGGACACGCAGAAAGGTAAAGCGAAAAACGGGTACCTGTGGGCATACGTCAGTGCGGCAGGCAGCGAACGCGACGTCGTGGTGTACGACTGCCGTCCGGGCCGTGCCGGCGAGTATGCCCGAGTGATGCTTAACGGGTGGTCGGGCACCCTGGTGGTGGACGGTTATGCGGGCTACAGCGCGCTGTTCAGTACGGAGGCAGAAGACGGGCACGTTATCCCGTCAGGTATCCGTGAAGCGGGATGCCTGGCGCACGTGCGCCGGAAGTTCATGGACCTGTATAAAATGAACGGCAGTCCGGGGGCACGGGAGGCGCTGGAGTACATCCGCGGGCTGTATATCCTGGAGCGGACCATCCGTCAGCGGCCGGCGGAGCAGAAGCGCCGATGGCGACGACGGTATGCGAAACCGCAGATGGCGCGCTTCCATAGCTGGCTGACGGAGCGGGAAAAGCAGAGCACTCCGGGTGGATCGCTGCACAAGGCTATCAGCTATGCGCTGAAGCGATGGGCGTCGCTGCAGACGTATCTGGACGACGGTCGGGTGCCGGTAGATAACAACCGGTGCGAGCAGATGATGAGTAAGCGCCCCATGTGGGACGTAGTGTAAGGTTTATTTTACGGTTGCGAGGTTCCAGGGCAGCAGTTCGTGCACCCGGTTCGAGGGCCAGTCGCTGATTTTATCCAGCACGTCGCGTAACCAGCCTTCGGGCTCCACGCCATTCAGCTTGCAGGTGCCCAGCAGTCTGTAGATGATCGCCGCGGCTTCACCACCTCGGTCTGAGCCGAAGAACAGGTAGTTACGCCGCCCCAGCGCCACACACCGTAAGGCGTTTTCACAGATGTTGTTGTCGATCTCCACCCGGCCATTTTTGCAGTACACGTTCAGCGCGCTCCACTGTTTCAGCATATATCCGAACGCCTTCGCCATCTCCGCGTGCACCGACAACGTTTTCAACTGCTCCTGGATCCACTCGTACAGCGACTGCATCAACGGCATGCTCTTTTCTTTCCTGACCGCCAGCCGCCTTTCCTCCGGGCTACCCCGGATATCGGCCTCGATGGCATACAACGCCGCTATTCGTTTGAGGGCTTCCTCTGTCAACTCCGTTGGCCGGCGGGCATGTTCATCGTGGATTTTCCGCCGCGCATGCGCCAGGCATGCCGCTTCCGTCACTCGCCCGGTTTCGTATACCGCGTCATAACCGCCGTACGCATCCGCCTGCAGCACGCCACGGTATTGCGCAAGGTGCCGCTGCGGATGCTCGCCCTTGCGATCCGCCGAGTACGCGAACCACACCGCCGGCGGCAGTGACGACCCCGTGTTGCGGTCATCGCGTACGTACACCCACAGCCGCCCGGTCCGCGTCTTTCCGCTTCCCGGCGCCTGGACCGGCACCGGCGTATCATCGGTATGAACCTTGCCCGCCTCGAGCACATAACGGTTCAACACCTCCGCCAGCGGATTCAGCTTCCCGACCAGCTCCAGCACCCAGCGATCCATGCTGTTGCGGTTTAGCGCCAGACCATGTCGGGCGTAGATTTCACTCTGACGGTACAGCGGGATGTGCTCCACATACTTGCTCACCAGGATACGCGCCAGCAGGCCAGGCCCCGCGTAGCTCCGGTCGATGGGCTTCGCCGGCAACGGCGCCTGCACGATGGTATCGCATTTCCGGCAGGCCAGCTTCGGCCGCACAGTTTCGATGACGTTGAAGGCATTGTTGATGATGTCCAGCTGCTCGGTGACGGTTTCACCCAGCGCTGCCAGTTCCCCCCCGCAGACCGGGCACACTGTTTCCACCGGCTCGATGCGTACCGTTTCGCGCGGCAACTCTGCTGGCAGCGGCTGGCGTGATGAAGGACGATGTGGAGTTGCGGTTTTCTCTGTCGCTTCTTCCGCAGCAACATCAGCATTAGACTCCGCCGTTACTGCAGCCGCAGCCTCCAGGCAGCCTTTGGCGGTATTCAGACGACCTTCCATTTCACCCAGCCGTTTTTCTGCTTCGCGGATCTTCTTCTCAAGCTTGTTGCGCAGCTTCTCCGAGCTCTGGCCGAACAACATCCGTTTGAGCTTGTCTATCTGCGCCTTCAGGCGTTCGATCTCACGCTCATAGCCGGCGACCTGACCTTCATAGCGGCGCACCTGTGCCTGGAGCTGCTTTAGCAGCACCTGCTGTTGAAGCGCCAGCGCTTTCAGTTGGTTGATGTCGTCGGGGAGTTCGCTTTTCATCCTCTGACATTACAACAAGTTATACGCGCAGACCAGACGTATGTGCGCGCTGAGGGTGTTTCCAGTTGAGGCCTTCGAGCAGCATGGCCAGCTGCGCCGGCGTGAGGTGGATTTTGCCGTCGCTGACGGCGGGCCAGACGAAGCATCCACGTTCGAGGCGTTTGACGAACAGGCACAGGCCATCCTCGTCGGCCCACAGCAGTTTTATCATGTCACCCCGTCGTCCGCGGAAGATGAACAGATGGCCGCTGAACGGATCGTCGTTGAGGACGCTCTGCACGCGCGACGCCAGGCCGTTGAAGCCGTTGCGCATGTCGGTAATGCCGGCGACCAGCCAGATGCGGGAACCCGCAGGAAGTGAGATCACCGGCGACCTCGCTTCAGTTCGCGAACCAGCGTTGCCAGCATGGCCGGCGTAAGGTGCCCGGCTAGCTTCAGGCGTGCGCGACCAATGACTATCTCGCAGGTCTGCTCATGCCCGGGCGGTGATGCCGGTACAGCCGCGGTTGGTGCAGCAGGCAGCAACGGCAGCTGGCGTTCGAGAACAACGGGAACGATGTTGTCCGTGATGGTGCCGGTCTCACCCGCACCGTCATCAACGGGGGCTTCAACCAGATGGCGATAGCGCTGACGCCAGGTAAACAGCAGGTTGTCATTAATACCGTGCTCGCGGGCAAGTAGGGCCACGCTGGCACCAGGCTGCAGCGATTGCTGGACCAGGTCGATTTTGAAGGACATGGAATAGGATGCGCGTTTGCGCCGGGTCTTGAGATCTGTCACCTGTGATAGTGTCCATCTAAATTTAAGTGGACACTATCATCGCCGGATTGACAGTGATCTGACAGACGTCCTACATGGGGCGCTTACGATGATGAGGCCGGTGGCGCAGGGCCGGCGTAACTGGCTGTTCGCGGGTTCACTGCGGGGCGGGGAGCGAATGGCGGACCTGTTGTCCCTGGTGCACACGGCGCGGCTGAACGGTCTGGAGCCCCGGGCGTGGCTGCGTGATGTGCTGGAGAAGCTGCCGTCGTGGCCGGCGTCGCGACTGGAAGAGTTGCTGCCATACGGCCGTCAGACGGGCTGAACGTTCCCTGCCATATCACCGGCGTCAGCGCAAGGCGCCTTCACCGGATGCTTACCCTGCTGGCGATTGCACGCCTCAGTGCCTGGATAATTATTTCCTTTTGCCCGGAATCATCACCCGGAATCATTATCTGTCCGGGCATTCCTTTTCGAGCTCAGACTCGATATTCGCCTCTGTTGTATGCTCGACAAGTTTCTTAAATTTACGCTTCTGTTCAATACCCGATGGTGTGCAGTCTTCGGCTTCAGCAAGCTGTACCGCCGCATTGTAAGTATCATAGCAATGCTCTGTGTCATCGACCTGCCGCTGACATTTACTGAAATCACTGAAGGTTTTATCAGGGTGGTGCAACATAAAGATTGTTTCAGTATTAGCCCTGAGCGAATGGATGATTACAGGCAGGAATATGACTTCTGCTGCAACGGTAAGTAAAAAGAAGATGAAGACCATCAATTTAAATTGCATGCGATATCTACGATGTCAAAGTTGCTCATCTTAGCAAGTTTGTTATTTGCACTGTCCTGTCATGGCTGTCATGGCTGTTATGGCTGTTATGGCTTTGTGTATATCCGGAGCATGAGGGGCATAATAAAAATCAACACTTGTCTGATCATGACCAGACGTCCCGATTTCCATACAGGCGACAACCTGATTGTCTTTGTCCTGTAAGCTGTATCTGTCGGTGCCCTGAGGGAGAGGGGAGTCTACAGATAACGAAAGATGCTGTTGGAGCGCGGCTGAATAAAGACAGGCTTCAACCGATGTTTTACTGGCATCCAGGTATGTTGTTTTTAATTCAGGGTGTATACCAACACGTCCGTAAGCGTCCAGCGAGAACCGTATTGACGGGGATGTGTTCGTTGGCAGTGCTACGCGCCAGGGGAGCAGTTCGCTGACCCTGTTTATCGGCCAGTCCGCTATGACGTCAAGCACATGGCGGAGATAGCCTTCTGGATCCACTCCGTTCAGTTTGCATGTCCCGATCAGACTGTACAGCAACGCTCCACGCTCACCTCCGTGGTCTGAGCCGAAGAACAACCAGTTTTTACGACCCAGGCTGACCATCCGTAGGGCATTTTCAGCGATGTTGTTATCTGCTTCGGCCCAGCCGTCCTCCGCATAGTACGTCAGTGCTTGCCACTGGTTCAGGGCGTATGTGAAGGCCTCGCCCAACCGGGATTTTTTCGACAGCGTGGCGCTTTTCTCCACCAACCAGTCATGCAGGGATATCAGCAGCGGCTTACTCCGGGATTGCCTTGCCGCCAGCCGCTCCGTTGCCGGGAGACCGCGTATTTCCTCTTCTACCGCGTACAGCTCGCCGATACGTTTCAGGGCTTCCTCTGCGGTGGCCGTCTGAGTACTTATATAGACGTCGTGGATTTTTCTGCGTGCGTGGGCCCAGCAGGCCGCTTCTGTTAACGGGCCACCTTCACGCTCTGCGCTGAACAACCGATCGTAACCTGCGAACGCATCCGCCTGCAGCACACCTTGATAGCGCTGAAGATGTTGCTGAGGATGTTTACCCTGCCGGTCTGGTGAGAAGGCGAACCATGCCGCTGGCGGGTCTGATGAACCAGCGCTTCTGCCATCACGGACATATGTCCAGATGCGCCCGGTTTTGGTCTTCTTTCTGCCCGGGGCCAGTTCCGGCACCGGAGTATCGTCCGTATGCAGTTTGCGGCAGTTCATCACGTAGTGGTAAAGGGCTTCATCAAGCGGTGCCATTAACCGGCAACAGGCATCCACCCAGTTGGAGAGCAGCGCACGACTCAGCTCCACGCCCTGACGGGCAAAGATTTCAGTCTGACGATACAGCGGCAGGTGTTCGCAGTATTTCCCAGATAATACCCGCGCCAGCAGACCCGGCCCGGCGATCCCGCGATCGATGGGACGTGATGGCGCGGGGGCTTCAACGATACAGTCGCATCTGACGCAGGCCTTTTTCACTCTGACCGTGCGGATCACTTTCAGGGCGCTGGAGACCAGTTCCAGCTGCTCAGCGCTGACTTCGCTGAGGTACTCCATACCGTTGCCACATTCCGGACAGCAGGTTTCCGCAGGCTCCAGCCGGTGTATCTCGCGGGGAAGGTGTTCCGGTAACGGGCGAAGATGGCGGGACTGACGCAGCTGACGAGGGACCTGTGGATCGTTATCCCGACCGTTGTAACGATCGCTTCGCTGCTCCTGCTGTTTCAGCAGGGCTTCAGCCTCTTCAACCTGCTGGCGCAGTTTTTCTATCTGTGCCCGGAGATGCTCGATTTCGCGTTCTTCATTCTCGATTTTCTCTTCAGCGCGGGCCAGCGCCGAACGCAGGAACGACTCAGTCTCTGCAACGAGGCTGAGTTGATTGTCTTTCTGGCGAAGCGCGTCTTCCAGCGCAGCGATACGGGCGAGATAGTCCTGACTCATGACCCCATTTATAATGCGGTCATGGTCTTTTTACAACATTGTCAGTGAGTTAAGACGTGCTGTTTTTGGCTGGCGCCAGTCCAGCTTATCGAGGAGCATGGCAAGTTGTGAGCGGGTGATGGCGATTTTGCCGTCGCGTACAGCAGGCCAGATGAACTGCCCTTCTTCCAGCCGTTTGGTAAACAGGTACAGGCCGTCCGCATCAGCCCAGAGGATCTTCACGGTGTCACCTTTGCGGCCACGGAAGATAAACAGGTGCCCGGAGAACGGATTTTCCTCAAGTGTATGCTGTACCAGCTCGCCCAGACCATTGAAGGATTTACGCATGTCGGTGACGCCAGCAACCAGCCAGATGCGGGTACCTGACGGGAGGGATATCATTGACGTCTCCCGGTCAGCTCGCGAAGCAGCACGGCCAGCAACTCCGGTGACGGGTTCTCCAGTGTCATTTTTCCGTGGCGGAACTCAACACAACAGGAGGTGGCATTCAGCGCTGAGAACTGACCCGGGTCAGTATTCGTCTCACCTGTTGGCGCCGGATCAGATATCACTTCGACAGGCAGCATAGTCGATGATGGTGACTATTCGACTGTTGCCGGAAGGCGGCGTGATATACGGCCTTCATCCTGCCACAGACGTAGCCATTTAAAGATGACGTTATCGTTGATACCGTTTTCGCGAGCAATCTGAGCAACGCAGGCACCGGGGCGGGAGGCCAGTTCGACCATACGAAGCTTGAAGTCATTGGGATAATTTTTACGGGGTTCTTTTCGCCAAGATTGGGATTCCATACTTAGATGTCCGTCTGTAACAGGTGGGCGTCTAAGTTACCAGTACTGGCTTAATGGCTACACACGGCGCTGGCTTTACGCTTACTCTTTATCGTTGGCGGCAACGGTAGCGGTAAAACCACGCTGGCAAACTTGCTGGTGGGGATCTTCCCCGCTGACAGCGGCCAACTGTGGCTGAATGGCAACCCCGTCGCGGCAGACGATCTGCAGCACTAGCGTCAGCACTTTTCAGTGATCTTCAGCGATTTCTTTCTGTTTGATGATGTCGCGTTCGTCACCGATCGAACACAGGAGCAGGTTGAGCATCTTCTAGACGGACGCTTCTCTACCGTCGCACTCTCTCAGGGGCAGCGCAAAAGACTGGCTCTGTTGCAGAGCTGGCTGGAGGACCGTCCGATCTATCTGTTTGATGAATGGGCCGCTGACCAGGATCCCGAGTTTAAGGCCGTTTTCTATCTCGAACTGCTGCCGATGCTGAAAGCCGAAGGGGAAAACGGTGATCGCCATTACCCATGACGATCGCTATTTCCATCTGGCGGATCGGCTGATTAAGCTGGAGTCGGGCCCGATTGTCGAACACACTTCTCCGCCAGAGTGACAACGCTGCTCAGTTTTGGTTGCGGTCGCTGGTCCTGCTGGCAGAGCAATGTCACGGCGACCCGCATCCGGCGCGAAGCGTTTCAGTTCATCCCGCAATATTGCCTTTCATCCCCGCTTATTACCGTTCATCACATGCTGTAGTTTTTGCTGGCGACACTCCTTAGATTGAATGCCATTAATTCATGCATCTACAAGGGGAATGGCTATGTTGTCATTTTCTAACATTAAAAAAGACTACAGGCTGGGGTCGCAAACGGTACAGGCATTAGGTGGCGTGAATGGCGAAATCCACCCGGGAGAAATGGTGGCGCTGTGCGGCCCATCGGGTTCCGGAAAAAGTACTCTGCTGAATATCCTGGGTATGCTTGATATGAACTATCAGGGAAGTGCCTTAATTGATGGCACACCTTTTCCCCGCAAAGTGAAAGAAGCTACCGCATTACGCCGCAGCAGTCTGGGTTTTGTTTTTCAGCGTTTCAATTTAATTCCGGTAATGACAGCTATTGAAAATGTCGCTTATCCCTTAACGCTGAATAAATTCAGTACGAAAGTAAAAAAAGAAAAAGCGGAACAAATGCTGGCGAAAGTCGGGCTGGAAGATTTTCTGCAATATCGTCCGGAGCGTTTGTCCGGGGGCCAGCAACAGCGTGTGGCGATTGCAAGAGCGTTAGTACATCAACCCCGGTTAGTGATTGCCGATGAGCCAACCGCCAGTCTGGACAGCCATTCCGCCAACACAATTATTCAGATCATGAAAACGCTCGGTCATGAAATGGGCACCACGTTCGTGATCGCCACGCATGACCCACGGATGGCAAGCCAATGCGACAGACATATTAATCTGGTTGATGGGCTTATCTCCTCTGAGGAGATTCAATGGAACGCCTGATGCCCATAAGTATTAAAAGCGCATGGCTCAACCTGCAACGTAATAGCCGGAGATCGACGCTGTCAATTCTGATTATCGCCGTGGTAGTCTTTGCATTGTGTTGTATTGGCGGTTTTGGCCTGTATACCTATCAATCGCTGATGAAGGAAACGGCGATGAGCATAGGTCATATCACGCTGAGTCAGCCGAACTATTTTGCGCAGGAAGAAGAGATACCGCTGGATAATGGCTTATCTGACTATTCCATGATTGGTAAAACACTAGTTTCAATTCCGGGAATTCATGCCATTCTGCCGCGAATTGAATTTAATGGCCTAATCAGCAACGGACGAAAATCGACAATTTATATGGGAACCGGAATTGATCCCCAGGAATTTGCCATTAAAGGTGAATTTCTGGCAATGAAATCCGGGAAGCCATTATCTCCCCAGCGTGACGATCCCGCAGCAAAAGAAGATCCTGAGGTGATGCTGGGCGCGAACCTCGCGCAAAACATGAAAGTGACCGTTGGCGATGTTGTGACACTGCTATCAACCACCACGGACGGTGTGCTTAATGCGATGGATTTCAAAGTACAGAGCATTTTTTCTACCGGCGTTCCGGATCTTGATAAACGGCAGCTTTATATCAATATTGCCGCTGCGCAGGCGCTGCTTGCCACACATAAAGTCAGTACGCTATCGGTCTATTTATTTGAAACACCCCAAACCCCGGCGTTACAAAAACAGATCGAAGCAAAACTTAATACCCTAAAACTGGCAGAGCCGGTGATCGCGATACCGTGGCAGAAATTAGCGGTCTTTTATGATGGCGTTAAAAATTTATACAACCGCATTTTCGCCATTATGGGTGGCGTAATGGCGCTGGTCGTCTTCGCCGCGCTATTTAACTCCATGACTATGTCGGTAACGGAAAGAACCCGTGAAATAGGCACGCTGGCTGCGCTCGGTACCTATCCACAGGAAATTATTCGCGGCTTTTTAGTGGAAGCGGGATTAATGGCAATGTGCGGATCAATTGTCGGCGGCGGATTATCCGCGGGGCTGGCGCTGTTATTAACGGTCGTTGATATCCGCATGCCGCCTGCGCCGGGCAGAACAGAAAGTTACCCGCTGAATATTTATTTCTCTGCGGAGCTGTTTATCAGCGTGGCGCTCGCCGTCGCCATTATTTGTTTTGTTGTAGCGTGGTTTGCCGCCCGAAAAGGTGTGAAGAAACCGATCATTGAGGCACTGATTTATGCGTAAAATATCGGCATTGTTATTATCCGGTGGAATTGCTTTATCCGCTCAGGCAGAAACAGTGGGACAGATGCTAATAAAAGCGGATCAATATCGTTCCAGAGAGCCTTATGCAAAAGTAACCACCGTGGTTAAGCTCTACCAAAATAATCAGCTCGATACGACCAGATTGTACGAGGTGTATATCCGGCCAATGCGCGAGTCATTGGTATTATTTAAATCGAAAGCCGAGGAGGGTCAGAAATTACTGATGCTCGGTGATAATTATTGGCTGTTGATGCCGCAAAGTCGTCGGCCAATCAGAATCACGCCCATACAAAAACTCCTTGGCAATGCGTCCGTCGGTGATATTTCTACCCTCAACTGGAGCGAACATTATCAGGGAACGCTGCAGGGGGCGCAGGATATCGTGATACAAAATAAACACGTCATGGCGAATCACCTTGAGTTGACGGCAAAAACGGCAGGTGAAACCTACGCTAAAATTCAGTTATGGCTGGATGCAACGAATGATTTCCCGCTAAAAGCAGACCTCTATTTGCTATCACAAAAGATGGCGAAGCAGGCAATTTTTACTGCGGATAACCCGCTTCATCCGCAAAAAATAGTTTCGATGACATTACTGGATAGCATACAGCCGGAGAAACAAACGGTTATTGATTACCAGAATGTCGTGCCCTGGCAGCTGGATGAAAAATATTACAATCCGGCCTATTTAATCCAACAGCCAAGGGTAGATCTGTGACCGCTTCGGGTCGTCTATGTCTATTATCCATGCTGATTGTTGGCGCGCGGGCTGAAGCTAAATTCGATGTTAACTGGACATGGCAAAGCAGCTTTGAAAGTGAGCAATATCGCCACACGCTGTTAAACGACACGTCTGATGGGTCGATACAGTCTCTGGATTCGCTGGTCACGGCAACGGCTGAGTGGAACAGCGTAACCGGGACATTTGCCTTGGAAAGCAATAATCTTTTAACAACTGATAGACAGTCATCCGTTGCTAAGAAGTTGATTGTGCAGGAGTTATTTTGGCAGCCAGAAGCCGAACTGGCAGGTGTGCCGCTTGATTTGAGCATCGGGAAACAACGGCTGGACTGGGATGTCGGGTACGGATTTCGTCCCCTGGATATTTTTAAGTCGTACGAGCGCAACCCGGTGGGGATACAGGTTGACGAAGGTGTTGGCGCGGTCACGGCATCCTGGTTTGATGGCGTCGGTCAATGGGAACTGGTGGCAACCGATGAGTCCTGGGCCTCAACCAATACGGATCAGGCCCGGCTAGCGGAAAAACAGCACGGCATCGGTCTTCGGCGCTATGCCCTTGTGGGGAATACAGAACTGCAAGGGGTGATGTACTTTGATCAGGTTCATCACGGTACTGTTGGGGGTTCCGTCGTTGCGGTCGTGACGCCGGCGCTGGAGCTGCACAGCTCGTTTGCTTATGCGCAGCGTTATCAGTCTTATAAGCAAGGCGATATGAATGAGCCGGTCAGGTGGGGAACAAATAATGATTCGTATCAATTTTTGTTGGGTTTCAATTGGGCCAATACCACGGGTTTGAATATTATCGGTGAATATTGGTACGACGGGCGTAGTTGGGATAAAAGTATGTGGAAGAAGGCATTTCAGCGCGCAGACGAACTCTCGCAGCATCCGGCAACAACAGGTTTGGCCAGCAGTTATTCATGGGGGCTGGACAATACCAGTTTAGTTGCACAGAACGTCATGCTGCACTTTAAGATGAATATGTCCGCTTTACATCCCAAATATTTGTGGCTTGAAAAATTAGAACCCAGCCTGGATTTACTGGTTTCGCCAACCGATGGTGGTCTGGTCGCAACCCCAAGGCTCTCATATCCGGTGTATGAGTCAGGAGAATCTGATATGAAGATTGAGTTGGCAAGCCGATTTTATACCGGTGCGGGAAATTCCGTGTATGCCAACATGCCGGATCGGGATTTGATTTTTATAAATCTTGAAGGAAATTTCTAATCAATATGATATAATTATTCTGAATAAAGCAGGAAAATATGAGTGGAAACTTCCACCATAATATAAAGCTAAAAGGACATTCGGGATGCGCAGGCTATTACCAGTAAGCCAAAAGTTTCGCACTCAGCTAATACAAATAAGTTTGTATTGTATGGGCGTTGTCGGAATACTCATCTTATTTGAATCGCCAGCAGATTTATCTCACAACTGGGCGTCCTTATTATTCAAAAAAATGATTATTAGTTTTGGTTATGGTTACAGTGCCTTGTTCAGCGCATTGTTGCTGAGAAGGATGAAGCCATCACTGTCTGAAGCAAAAATTAAAGGTCTCTCTTTCATCTGTTGCATCCTGTTTGGCAGCCTTAATGCCTATTTTTGGTTTAGCCCATTATCTTATAACGAAATCTTTCTGAATCAACGTTCGACGCTGGCCCCGGGTTTCATTCTGGCCATCGTGAGTTTCACTTTCTTTTATATCCATGAACAGAAATTAAAAGCGCAGAACGCGCTCGAAGTCGCCAGGCGCCAACAATCTGAACAAAAGAAAGCGCTGGCATTAAGTCAACTCAAACAGCTCCAGAGCCAAATAGAGCCGCATTTTCTTTTCAATACTATGGCGAATCTGGATGTCTTAATTGATAAAGATCCTGCGCTGGCAAAACTTTTACTGGTCAATTTGACGAACCTGTTACGCGGAGCCCTGAAAAAAAATCGCAGTGATTTTGTGAATATTGATGAGGAACTGGCGCTAATCGATGCTTATTTATCTATCCAGCAAATAAGGCTCGGCGCACGTTTGGTTTACAAGATAAGGAATGAGTTCAGCGTCGGTGCTTTTTTTATTCCGCCCATGCTAATTCAGCCGCTGGTTGAAAACGCCATTCGTCATGGTATCGAACCGCAACACCGAAGCGGATCTGTTGAAGTGACGGTGAAAAAAGAGGTCGAAGACGCCTGTATCCAGGTTGCGGATAATGGCTACGGGTTTTCTATGGCACCCTCATCCGGCGGGCATGGTCTGGCGCTGGAGAATATCCGGCAAAGGCTGGATGCAATCTATATGGGAAAGGCACGGTTACGCATCAAAGAAAATCCAACTCAGGGCGTCACTGCTGAAATTTTCATCCCGCTAATAGTAACCAATTCAACGCCGGAAATGCGCAATGACTAAAACCATAACCGCAATTATTGCTGACGATGAGCCTTTACTGAGATATCAGCTCAATAAAATGCTGGCAGATGTTTGGCCTGAGCTGGACATACTGGCCAGCTGTGAAAACGGGAAAGAAGCATTTGATGCCATCGCGGAAGAGCAGCCTGATATTGCCTTTCTGGATATCCGTATGCCGGAAATGGATGGTATGACATTAATACGCCGGATCAGCCAGCTGGATAAATTTCCGTTAGTGGTATTTGTGACGGCCTACGATGAGTACGCCGTGCGGGCATTTGAAACCAATGCCATCGACTATTTGTTAAAACCGCTGAATGAAAAGCGGCTGGAACAATGTGTGTTGAAAATGAAGCAGCGGCTGAATGAGACTACGGCAGACAAAACCACACCCGATCTGAATGCCTTATTCGAAAAGTTTCAGTCCTTTCTGCCCGTTGAGCATAAAAGTTATTTGAAATGGGTCCGAGTGCAAAAAGGCAAGGATATTGAATTAATTCATTATTCGGATATCCAGTTTTTTAAGGCGGAAGATAAGTACATATCGCTGTATAAGAAAAATAAAACGCAGTCAGACATTTTCCTGTTGCGTGGTTCGCTGCGGGAACTGTTGCTACAGCTTGATCCGGACGAGTTCTGGCAGGTTCATCGCTCTGTTGTCGTCAACGTTAATGCTATTGAAAAAATAAAACGAGACTATACCGGTAAGATTCAATTAATCATTGGTGGGCATGTGTTACAAGTTAGTCGGGCAATGCAGAACAAATTTCTCTATAACATCTAAATAATAAAAGACCAGAGATCGCGTTTACTGCTAAATGCACATTATTAATGCTGGTTATTAATCAGGAAAAAAGTGTATGGCATAAAAATACCCATTACTGCAATAACTATATTTAATAATAACTTACGCCAGGTATTAGCAACTTTATTTGCGAAGATACCTGCGGATGATTATTACCTGAATTACAGGTTATTTAATATCTGATCGTTAGTGGATATTAAATTCTTGTGATTGAATTTGTTTTGTTTTTTATTTGCCTGTAAATATTTTAAAGTAAAAGTAATTGACTTTGTAAAACTAGATGATATTTTAAAACGTAATCAGACATTGCTTATTTATATAGTCTTCTCAGGGCTTGTGTTTGTATTGAGAATGGATGATTTAATTTTTGAGCAGCAATAGAGGATTCATGGTTACGCTTAAATATAAGTGTTACCAACGGTGCAAAACTGATCCACCCCAGCGGTTGAAAACTGATCCA
>CALYPF010000100.1 GCA_945271245.1 uncultured Enterobacteriaceae bacterium
TAGACCGTTGGTGGTGACGGTAAGTGGATCACTTTTTACCCGTTGTTGACAACTAACGCCAAATGAGGCGCTAATGTTTAATGTAATCGCATCAGTAATCGTAATATTCTCTTCATGAATGCGGGCCCGAATGCGCTCTGCAATCATCGCTGCCTGCTCAAGATTAGCGCCAGGCAGCACCGCGCAGAACTCTTCGCCTCCAACTCGCCCGGCAACATCCTCCCCGCGCAGTGCCTGGCTAATAATACCCGCAGCCCGAAATAGCACCCTATCGCCGGCATCGTGTCCAAAACTATCATTTATCCCTTTAAAATTATCCAAGTCCATTTGAATGACCGACAGCGGCCTGTTCATTAGTCGGCATTGCTCAATATTTGCCTGAGCCAGCTCAAAGAACGCGCCGCGATTATACAGTCGCGTCAAAGTATCGAAATTCGCCCGCCAGCTCAGAGATGAATGGAGCACCATCATATTTTTCACCAGCCGCCGAATGACAATCCACGATCCTAGTAACATTAATGTAAATAGTAGCCACAGCAGCCCCAGCACCGCGCTAACGCGCCCAAACTCGCTGCCAAATCCTTCATTAATGGTATTCGTCTTAATCAAAAAACCGTCAAAATGCGTCAGTTTCGACCATGCAATCGTATTATGGCTAAACCGCAGAACGCCCTGGTTTTGGATCTGCATTCGACCAGCAACATCAGCGAGCTGAATGGGCGTTAGCGCCGGAGCCGCTGAGAGACTGGCAGCGGTAGAAGCGATTAAATTAAACTGATTATCATAGAGTAACAGCGTGCCGTTTCGTCCCTTCGAAAGCAGCGAAGAGATTAGAAAGTCATGGATTGCCTGTACGGTAAAGTCCATTCCCAGCACCCCAAACCAACTATCGTCATAATCAAGCGGTATCGTCGCCGAAATCGCATTATTCTGCGCCCGGTCAGGCTCTGCGCTAAATTTCCAGCGGGGCCCGCGTTCACGATTGTTATGACGGGTATGTTCAATAAAGTCTGGACGAGAAATATGAGAGGTATAGCGGGTCAGTATTTGCCCGCTGTTATCTACCGGCAGGCTGGAAACATAATAACCCGCGCGCGAAACATAGAATGTTCTGCGAGATAGCGGGCTGTGCGTATCCGCGAGCTGCAATAAATAGCTAAACGCCAGCGAAGCGTCCAGCTCAGCAGATATGTAGTGAGGATCCCGACGTAATAAGTGATTGTTATGCACAAAATCGTCTGAAACGCCGCTAATCGGCATATTCAGGTTCATGCCAAGCCGAATTTGCCAGAAAGGCCGCCCGCGTACGGCTTCAAATGCGGCTTCCATCTCCTGCAAATGTTGAGACGTCCCGGGGTTGCGTAGCGCATACCGCATCGCATTACGAAAAAAGAGCAGGTTCCCCATGCTCTGCTGAAACTGCCTGTCCAACTCCGTCGCAATGTTATATACGCTATTTTGTTGGCGCGTCAGATAGACGCCTTCCAGCACAAGGCTTTCCCGCCAGGTTAACAGCGTAGAGCATAAGAAAACGATGACGAAACAGACGTTGACTACTCTACCGGGATTCTCAATCCCGCTAAATATGCGCTGAGGCCTGCCCGCATACACTGTGCGTTCTCTCCACTGTCAATTATGTCTCGGAAGGCGCGTCATACTGCGCTATATATACTTCTCCATCTATTACTTTAGCGCTCTATCCACGGGCATTAATACTGCAAACAGACAACCGTTACACGGCGCGTAGAAGTTAGTGGCAGCAGTGCCGCCGCGGCAGGCGCAGTAATATGAAAACACCGCGCTCTTACAGCAAGCGACCGCTCCGCCAGCAAAAAATCCACACGCTTTTATCAGAATGATGTAAGCCAACGGCTATGTTCCCGCATACCGCACATCAGGAAACAGAATAAAGCGTATTAGCGCGCTAATACGCGGAGTCTGCGTCACTGAATAAAAAGCTCGTCTTCCCGGAACGCTTCACGCTGAATTGCATACCCGTTATACCAGCGGCATTCCACCATTCCGCTGGCGAACCCGGTGATAACCATCCATTGCCCGCTGAGCCGATGCCGAATTCGGTCTCCTATCGCTAATTGCATGCCGTTTTACCTCGCTAAGGTTAACGTTATTCAGCGTAGCAAAAACCTGCCGTTTTTCCTGGCCTATCTATTTCAGATGCGATTTAGTGCGCAGGCTTTCCTCTTAAACGCTCAATGCCCGTAATAACCAGCAGCACCACACAACCCAACAAAAAACCAAATATCAGATTGACTGCAACCGGCAGGGTGGCCGCAACCAGCGCGTTGCCCTGCGCTGCCCAGCGTTCAACCGCGTGATGCATAGCGGGGATGCCGTGTACCACGATCCCCCCGCCCACCAGGAACATCGCCAGGGTACCAACGAAGGTCAGAGATTTCATCAGCCACGGCGCCAATACCAGCAGCCCTTTTCCTGCCATCCGCGCCAGAGCAGCCCGGCGCTCGGCCAGCCAAAAACCCATATCGTCCAGCTTCACGATAATGCCAACCAGCCCATAAACACCGATAGTAACAAGAATGGCGATTCCCGCCAGAATCAATACCTGATTGAGCAGCGGCGCATCGGCAACAATACCTAACGTAATAGCAACGATTTCTGCAGATAAAATAAAATCGGTGCGTACCGCACCCTTTACCTTATCGCGCTCATAGGCCATGGCATCCTGCGAAGCAAGGCTATCCAGCCTCTGCTGACGTATTTCCGGGCTTTTTTTCTGACCGCGAGCTTTGAGGCCGTGAATCACTTTTTCCGCGCCTTCAAAACAGAGAAACGTACCGCCCAGCATCAGAAGCGGTGTAATCGCCCACGGCGCGAACGCGCTAATAACCAGCGCCAGCGGCACCAGGATAAGTTTATTAAGAAAAGAACCTTTAGCCACACCCCAGACTACCGGCAGCTCCCGGTTCGCCCGTACACCAGTAACCTGCTGCGCATTTAATGAAAGATCATCGCCTAATACGCCGGCCGTTTTTTTGGCTGCAACTTTTCCCATGACGGAAATATCATCCAGTAATGTCGCAATATCATCTAATAGAGTTAATAAACTACTTCCTGCCAAAATATATTTTCCCCGTGTGGGTAGAGAGATAACACTGCGTTAAGTATGAATCAAAAGCAGACTAACGGAAATGCGTATTGCTGTGACAATGACGGAAATAGATGTCTCGTAAAATTTTAAACGCCGCGCGTTCGAAAAGCTCCGTGGGCAACAGGCTAACTATTTTCAGTTGGCTCAGGATCGGGTAACCGGCGAATACCTCGCGTATCAATTTCCGCGCTATCGGTACCTTCGCATAACCATTCTTCCAGGCGCTCGCTTAACGCGGCATCGGTAAGCTTTTCTCGCCCGCGCAGCGCGCACTCCCAAATAATTAATACCCGCCAACCCGCTTCCTGTAAGCGTATTCTGGCACGCTTATCGCGAATAACGTTGCCCTCGATTTTTTGCAGCCAAAAGGCCGTGCTCGTCGCGGGCAACTTAAACAGATAACAGTCATGGTGATGCCAAAAACAACCGTGCGTAAAAATGATGCAGCCATATTGCGGGACCACAAAATCAGGCCGCCCGGTAAGCGTCGGATCCTGAGTATGAAAAGCGACGCCCAAATCCATAAGCAACGCGGACAGCCGCCGTTCAATCGCCGTATCGCGGGTTTTGATTGCCCGCATATTTTTACTGCGCACGGCGTGACTGTGCACATCAGCCATAATCGCGTCGCTTATTCTTCATTACGCCGCGTAACTGCCTGCAAAATACGGCTTTCCAGCAGGCGCGCCACGGCGGCAAAAACCGGCACGATCACAGAGTTACCAAACTGACGATAAGCCTGCGTGTCCGAAACCGGGATACGAAAACGCGCTTCACCCGGCCGTTCAAATCCCATGAGCCGTGCACATTCCCGGGGCGTTAGCCGTCGCGGCCTGCGCAACTGATTAACTTTATTATGAAAATCCCTTTCGCCCAGCGCCAGATCCCAGCCGCGATCGATAAGAATTTCCGCCCCATCTTTATAGTAACGTGCCGACAACGTGCGCGCCACGCTCTGTGGATTTTGCGGATCGACCAATCCATAACCAAAACCGTTACCTTTCGCCTGGTGCTTTTTGGCGTACTGATACAGATAATGCCACAGGGTTGGGGTAAGCAAATATTTATCCGCTACCTGAGTATCCAGCAGATCGGCAAATGTCGGCTTGTGTATGGGGTAATAATGTGGAAGTGAACTCAGTGAAAATCCCTGTTCCAACTGCATGTCGCGGCGAAATCCCACCAAAACGATGCGCTCCCGATGCTGGGGAAGAAAATGGCGACCGTCTACAATTTTAGGGTCGCTGGCGCCCTCGGACTGCGCATCGGCCACTTCATAGCCTAGCGCGTCCAGCGTTTGCATGATGATGCGAAATGTATTGCCTTTGTCGTGACTTTTCAGGTTTTTAACGTTTTCCAGCACGAAAATAGGCGGACGGCGGGCGGCGATAATGCGGGCAACATCAAAAAAGAGCGTTCCCTGAGTTTCACAGGCAAATCCATGCGCCCGCCCCAGCGCATTCTTTTTCGATACGCCCGCCAGCGAAAATGGCTGGCAAGGAAAGCCGGCCAGCAGAACATCATGTTGGGGGATTTGCGCCCGAATATGCGCGTGCGCCTGCTCTTCATCGATATCGTTATTGCCGCTCAGCGTAACATCGCGGATATCCTCATTGAAGCGGTGTTGTTCAGCATCGCAATACCAGTTTGCTTTATAGGTGCGCACGGCGAATTTATTCCATTCGCTGGTAAATACGCACTGGCCGCCAATGGCATCGAATCCGCTGCGTAGACCGCCGATGCCGGCAAACAAATCGATAAAGCGAAATGCATAATGCCCGTGGTGCGCAGGCGGTGAAGGCAACAGGCGCTGCAACATAGTGGTCTCTTCTTCGGTCAACGTGCGTCCGGGGGATTTCCCGTTATGCCAGCGATTGAACGTCTCCCGGCTCCAGTCACCGCTTACGGAGTTTAGCCAGTGTGCCACCGTTTTTTGATCGTAAATTTCGAGGATTTTTTTTGTTAGCGCGCAATCCTGCTCTCGCCGTTGAGCGAGACGCGCCTGCGTTTGCCGATGTAGTTTTTCGGCAATATGCCCGGGGTGCTCCATTCGCAGTATCCATTGGGAAAATAGAGCAGAACTCTATCACTGATTTAACCCAGGGAGAACCTGTGCTTCAGGCGTGAATCACAGGAAATGCACCAAAATCCCCCTCGCTTTACGCTGACGAAACGGCGATGGGAATGTATCAGGAAAGAGAAGGCAGAGACTTCGGGCAGGCAGGCTACCTGTTCTTAATCCTCAGCCGCGCTTTCCTGCGGTTTGCAAAAGCGCGTATACTGTGCGATGAGGTTCGGCGCGCAAAGCGCAGCGAACGAACGCTACCCGGAGAGACAATATCGCTGGCGGCGATACACAACCAATACGGGTCGCCTATCGGCGGCGTATCTTAGCGAAAGCGCTTATTTGCATCGGGTTAAACGATAAGACCGGTTGCTTATTAATCAGGCCAATACCTAGCGCCCTCTTGGGCGCGTGTACCAGGCTATCATCCCTAATGTCACTGCAACCAGCCCGGGGCCGCTGTACTTGAATAACGCACCGGCAGCGCCATGGATTAGAGAATGAAAGGTAAAATAGACGTTGCTGCCAGTATCGCTTTCATCCGAGCTGGCGCTCATTAAATAACGTGCCAGCGACACCAAAAAATAGCAGCAGCAGGCATAAAATGCCCATAAAGCGAGGCGGCCTCCCAGCCCACGCGTCGGTTTCTCTTCCATTATTCACCGTATACTTTCTATCCATAACTACACACACGTGCAGCTTGCTCCCTGCGGGGGCTGTTTTAGCATACTTTATAGGGTTAGCGTGGAAACATTCGCGGTCATATTGTGCAAGGTCAAAAATGGGGGCAACGGAAGGAGCCAGGCAAACACATCGGACGTATTTGCCTTCAGATGATATTAGAAAAGTGAAAATAACAGCGCGACGGGAAAGCTCATTGGCCAGGTTATCCCAACCAGAAACGCGCTCAATAAGCGCATACTTAATCGATCCTTGGCCAGAAAAAAAACAATAACGCCTGAAATAAGCGCCATCACGCCATAAAACACCAGCATTTGTTGGTAAATTGTCATGATAAATAAAATAAAACGTTATTTTCGCGCGTACTATGCGCTTTTTTATTTTTAAGATCAACGACGTCCCTGTTTAAACATTCGCAAACATTGGCGCTGATGCTGATGCTGAAAATGAAACCTTCTCCTGCTTAATCGTATAAATTACCCTTTCTTTTATGCTGCCCGGGCCGTCACCGTAAGCAAAGCTGCGCTAACTAAATGCGCACAGCGGCTGCAAACAAAAGTAAGCCGTCGACAGTCAGGATAAAACGCTAAAGCAGTGATACTAACGACGGAGAACGTCCATCCTCCGCGGTTGCCGTCCTAAGATAACGCGACAGAGGATTAATGGATACCCAGGCGGTGAGCAAAAGAAATTTCTTCCCGTAGCTCCAGCGATGTCAGCTCCATTAAATCAGCAAACTCAAGCTGAAGCTGGCGTACGCGAGTCAGAAACTGAGCGGGCGTCAGTTGTGCAGCTTCGCGGCGAATATATTCAAGCGCCAGCGCGGTAGGGTTAAGCTCGGTTTTCATATAATCCTCGTTACTCGTGAAATGTATAAATAGCATATCACACTCAACTTGATTAAAAAATAACCCAACCGGAGTAAAACACCAATGAAATAGGAAAAATACAACATAAATGTCTATATAAAACGCAAATCATTCACATATAAAGCCATAAAACAAAGAAGTATCACAATAAAACCCTTAAAAATTATTTTCAATGGCGCTTCATTATTAGAAGAGATTGCGCGTCGCGCCGCTCTTGCTTTAAGGCTGGATAAATATAGCTGGCGGTTGGGAGGCATTAGTGAGGATTATTCATCACCGGCAGGCCAGTCAAAGTACGCCCCTTTGGATACTACCTTCGTTCAGGCTTTGCCTGCATGTCTGAGCGGCAAAATACCTTTCACCGAGACTCCCCGCCACGCCCTACAATCCAATCCAGTTAATGCGGCGTTTACCTGCGCCGCGCTAACGCTCATTTCAGCCAAACGACGATTAGGCTGATATGCTGGGGGAGCCACCCTGAACGCCCGGGCGATATACCACCCGGCGGACCTACGCCATTATTTATAATTAATGGTGTAGGTCACCTGCGCGGAAACATTCCCCGCTTTAACCGGTTTGCCCGTTGCAATTAGCCGGGCTGAGAGCGGGATCACAATACTGGCTGCACCATTATTCGCCAGAGTTTGCGTGTATTCGCTGCCCAGCGATACCGGCAAATTGGCGCTGCCGCCTTTTGATACCTGCACGGCAATGCCCTCTGCCTGCCCAACCCCGCCTTTGGTAGCCACAATCCCTTTCGCGCTATCCAGGTTACCCTGATTACCGTTAAGCGTTACGCCAAGAACATTGTTGGTATAGGCAGCAAAGGTGGTTGGTCCTACGGTGTAACTACCGCTAATCTGCGCCTGATCAAACTTGCTGTCCCCTTTATTCTGATAACCGGTAAATTTTTGACAGTTGGTTAAACGAATGGATGCATCTTTCCAGGGCGTGGGCGTAGCCGCTGAAATTTGAGAGGCAGTATAAGACCCCAGATCGACATCGACTCGGGCAGGAGTCGTACAGGTAGGAGCGGTAATGTTTACATTGCCAGCAAAATTAATAATCATATATCTGGCGGGGAGCTTATTTACTGTCCCACCGATGCTGTGCACGCTAAATTCCACGCGCGGCAGCGTAAGCGCATTTAGCGCCGCCGGTGCCACCGGCCCAGTTTTTACCAGCATAAAGGTCAAATTACGCCGATGAAGATTCCCAGTTGTAAAAAACTTTTTTCGTTCTGTACCAGTAAGGGTAGCGGTTGCCTGTACACCATCTAAACTAGATTGATCGGCAATTGCCTCAAGCGTAGAGGTAACATAATGCCCGAGAAGGTAATAACGCACCCCAATACCCGGAACACTTGTTTGATAAGTATAGTCATCACTGCCGACTAAAACACCATTCGCTACCCGGTTACGCAGCTCCAGACTTACCGTTTCGGTGCCCGTTCCCGACGGAATGTAACACTCGACTATCGAAATTAAACTTGTACCGTTTACCGCATTAAGGCGCCCGCGGAAAAGCACGGTGCCAACGGGAAGATCGTCAGTGGCCGAAATCGTCGGCACGGTATCAAGCTGAATAGTTGGCTTCCCACCGGTGGGTGATATTTCACAGGTGGCCGCAGCCGCCGTCTCACCGACACACGCATAGAGCATAACGCTGGCCAGAGCGCCATACAGTCCCCACCGTTTTACTCTAATTTTTACTTTAGCGGCGATGCGCATAGGTGCCTCTCTTTTGTCCACAAAACGGTCAGTTATATTTCAGGGTAACGGTCATCACGGCGCTAAGCGTGCCCGGACTGACCGGCGTAGCCGTCGCCAAATAATAAACCGCCAGATCCTGTACGCTGCCTTTACCTGCACTTAGAGTAATAGGATACGTTTGCGAACCAGCGGGATCGTTGAATAGCTGCGGTTGATTACCCTTTCTGATGCCAAACGCAACGTTCGTGGCGCTGCCCGTCGCGGCTATCTCCGGCCCGCTTACCGCTTTATCTTTAGACACAACTACCGATAACGCGCCATCGGCGACATCGGCGCACTGCGTAACGTTAATCACAAACGAGGTGGCTCCCGCCGTCATGCCTTTTGCAGTGAGAGACGACGTAGAGATATTGGGCAAATCGACCGTGGCATGGGTTAAGCCGTTGACGTCTACTGAACAGGTAGCAGAGGTAATTTTCGCCGAAAAATCCAGCATACCGGAGCTGACCGCCGAGGCGCCAAAGCTCATTATTCCCAACAGCGCGCCAACGTATTTGCTCATTGTTTTCATTGAACATCCTTATATTCTTAATTCGTTAAACCTACAGGCATAGGGATTCGAGATGAATAAAGTTCTTCGTATCGCCATTACCGGCAGCAAGCTGCTGAAGAACGGAATAACGAATGTGGCACTGCTCCTGCGCAGCGGCTCCCCACTGCACCGTCAGCGTTCCTTCTTCTTTATCGACCCGAGCATAGGCCTGCCCGGCCTGCCCGACGCTGCCTATATTCGTATTTTTATCGTCATATACTCCGGCGCCAAAGGGCACAGGTTCACCTGACGCAAGGCGCGCGCTAATCAATAGGGGAATTCCCCGGTGAGTTTTAAATACCACTTTTCCAACCGCACCCGCATAAGGCGCGATTTTTTCACTGGTATTCTCAAGTTCCACGTTATCGCCTAACCCGCGCGGATCGAGCGTAATTTCATTCATCTCATAAGGGTTAAGATAGGGCACTGCGGCGTGTCCCCAGGGGTCTATCCTTACGCCGGAATAACCGCTGACTTTAGCGCCTGAAGCGCCTTTCGCCTCGACAATAGCAAAGGTATCTCCGGTATAGGGCGTTCCTGTAATACCCCACGGCCAGGCCAGTACTGTCCCTGACGCATTGAGGGAGGTATTTTGATATCCCTTTCCTGCGCCATAGGTTGCAGTAAAGTGCGTATAGGGCGAGCGCCAGCCGCCATTTAGCGCAACGCTGTTGCCGGCATCGCGCCCATAGCGCATCGCTGTCATGCCATAGTTATATTGATTATCGTCACCGAAGGTTCCGGAAACGCCGAGTTGCTCACCGTTATTTCCGCCCCCATCGCGATTAAGACTTACGTTCAACGTGGGCGAATAACGCCCACCAAACGGTATCGTAAAATTGAGTGAACCGCTGCTTTCCATTCTGCCGTTAATAGTCCGCACGCGACCAACGCTAAGGCTGTAGCTAATATTCTTCCAGCTATTGCTATACCCTACCTGGTACTGTAAATCGGCGCTGCCGTTATTCCAGTAATCCTGGGTATAGCCGGTTAAATAGACTTGTCCACCGTTGCCTGGCAGCCCCTGATTCATGGTGATATTAAAACGGTTTTTCGGGCGCCAGACGCCATTCACATCGCGGCCACGGCGCACTTCATCCAGCGAACGCATCGCGGCCAGGTAATCAAAATAGCCTGAAGTAGAAAACCGATAGGCCGCGATGGTCAGGTTACTATTTGTAACGGGCAGATATTTACTGTAACTAAGCTGATAGCTCTGACCGGTCATCCGTGATGATTGCAGATCCACCTTTGCTTGCGTGATATCGGCTGAAATCGCCCCAAAAGCCGTACTCACAGCCAGCCCGGCCTGAACGGCGTTGTAATCGTTTCCGGCACTCTGAACACCACCGTATCCGGTCAGAGTATTGGTTAACCCGCGCTGATACGTTAACTGATACAGCTCAGGGCGAAAGTGCAGTGACGGATCGTTAAACTGCCCCAGTACAAAATCATAGTGGTGCGCGCCGGGACGCAGTAGCTGTGTGACTGAAGCATAGGGAACCAAAAAGCTTTGCGACGATCCATCCGCCTCGGTCACAATAACTTCCAGATTTCCACCGTAGCCGGTGGGATAAAGATCGTTAATAACGAATGCCCCGGGCGACACCGTCGTTTCGTATATTACGCGATCGCTTTGCCGGATTGTTACCCGGGCATTTGTGCGCGCAATACCGCGAATATCAGGAGCGTAACCGCGACGCGATTGCGGCTGCATGCGCTCATCGCTGACCAGTTCGACACCGCGAAACGGCAGCGTATCAAATAGCATACCCCGCGTGTTCGCCTCACCTAACCGAATGCGACCTTTAATCGCAGGAATATCTCGCTGCACATAATTGTTGAGGCTTTGATACTGACCACCGGAATTCTGCTGCCAGTTATAGTTACCATCATGACGAAAATACCAGCCGCCGATATTTACCCCGCCGTTCAACCCTAAATAGCCTGAGCGAGAAACATTTTTACGCGCCCGCATTGTGTAGGTGTTCATGCTATAGCCAAGCAGCAGCGCAGGAATACCGCTATCCCATAATTCCGGGCTGACATAACCGCGTGCGGTATTATTCATCATCGCCTGCGGAATACTGATGTCCAGCCGCTGAATGCCGGAGTCATAAGTAAGATGCGCCTGAGGTACCAAACGTTGCAGCGAGTAACAGGCCTGCTCGGTACGCAAAGCTTCGCCATAAGAAGGAGGAAGCTGCGTAGGGTTAAAGCGAATCTTCTTCAAAATTTCCAGCGACAGACAGGGTTCAACGCCCCTGTCCGACGTTTCAACAAATGTCACCGGCTGGTGCGTTATCAATTCATCATTGACATAAATATCGGTCGGCCAGACGCCAGGCAGCGCTGAACCGGAATGGGCAAAGCGCGTTAAATCAACGGCGCTTTCGCCGGAAACATTAAGAAATGAAGTATCAAAGCTTACAGTTTGGTCGTCGCCATCTACTGCCGGCGCATGTTCACCTGTATCTATTCCATCTGATACGGGCTGCACCGGCTCCAGAGTTTGCGCCAGCGCCTGAAAAGAAGGCAACATAGCACCAGCGATACTTAAAGAAAGTAACGAATAACGGAAAAAGCAGCGCATAATGAAACAGTCCTTGTTTACGTTATGGTATTAATTAAAGCTGCGCTACAGACTGGCCTGAACGGTTTTTATAGCTCCCCAATCATTAATATATTCATAAACAATTCGGGCTCCGCTTTGTATTGCTGAATTATCTTTAAGTTTAAATTCATATTTTCCGTAAGGCGCAACCATTTCCCCCTCCAGCAGCGTGCTTTGCCCGTTTTTCTGAAGAGAAATAGAAACAAGAGAGACATAATAGGGCGATGCGTTTTCTGCTATTAATGTATTCCCCACTTTTTTCCATTTAATTTTTTCCGCAGCGGTGATAGCTTTTTCACTATCAGCCAATGCTGCCGGGCGATAAAACAATTTAATTCGCGTACGAAAAGCTACCTGTAATCGATTAGGAGCCGCATTCTTATTCACCGGCGGAATTTCTAATACATTCAGCCAATAAACCGATTCCTTATCTTCTGGCAGCGCTGGAACACCCGTGTAACTCAAACGAAGCGTTTGGCTTTTACCGGCATTAATTCGATTAATAGGCGGAGTCAGGATAAACGGCGTATTAATTTTTTCTGGTTTCGCGTCCACATCACCTGTGTCTATCCAGCTTTGGGCTAATACCGGCGCTTTCCCGCTATTGGATAACTTCACGGTAACTTCTTTTTCATTTCCGGCATATACTACGCGTGTACCACTAATAATAATACTAGCCTGCGTAGGCGCAGATGCCAGAATATAAGCAAACACGCTATAACGTAATACGCTCTGCAGGCTTTTGAAAAACATAATTCCTCCTGAAACCCAGGGTTACCCCTGGGTTATTTTTATTATCTTGAGTTTATTTATACTGAAGGTTATATACGACGCTGCTGGTAACTTTACCGGCTGTCGTTTTACCATTGGCATAGTATTCCACGGCATAAGGCAGCTGGGCTGAACCATCAACCTGATTAATATCTACAAATGCCATATCTGTTGTTTGCGCAGAATCCCCAACTTTGATTGTTTTATAACCACCCGAAGCATCCAGGAGCTGTAAATCAACATTGGTAGCGCCACCGGTCATGGTGTTTTTCAGGCGGCCACTGCTTAAATCAACGCTCTCTCCCGGCTGGAAAAAAGCAGCGACTTTAGACATACCACCGCTGGCAACGGTGCAGTTTGTTAGATTGAAAACAAAGCTCGTGCGCCCGGTGGTGTTTCCAGCAGTCGTCAGTTCATTCACGCTAACTACCGGCAGCGCAATAGCAGCATCGGTACCCTGCCCGTTAATATCGACATCGCAGGTGGTATCCGTTAATTCACCATTGAACGTTACTGTTCCGGTAGAGGCCGCTTGTGCAGACATACCTGTCATTGCCAATGCTGCCATTAGAGAGAGCGACACGATTGATTTTTTCATCTTCTTTAGTCCCTTGAAATATTGAAGGTTCACTATTTACCGTCATTGATAAATTCCATTTTCTTAGCCAGCCAGGCATAAAGCATCACTTCCAAAATGAATAAGCAGTCATTTTGATAGTTATAGATACCGTTAGCAGAACTAAGTATGGGGATATCCTAATAAGATAATTCTCATAAATCAAAGATGAATATTCTTATATTTAAATAAATTAAAAATCAATGAGTTATGATTTATAGTTGCGATTTTGTTGATATAATTCCCACTTTAAATGACCACGTATTTTACCTCTCCAAAGTTTAATAGTTATTACCTATCCATATAATAAAAATAGCCTATTTAATATTTCATGAATAACTAACATTCCGTAAAAAAAGGCGCAATAAAATATAAGAGCAATCATTTCATGCTGATAAATCCGCAGAGATAAAAAGTAAAAGTGATTGGCACAAAAATTATACTTCAAGCTATAAATTTTCACTTGCGCCTGTATTACAGGCATCTCATCAACGGATAAGAATGACGTAGAAAATGAGCCTGATTTACATATTCTGGATGTTTATTTACAGCCCTCCACACCTAATAAGAACCTGAGCACTTAATAAAAAAACTTTAACTATCTATATATATTCATACCAATAGCAGTTATTCATTAATGAACCTCCTGCCATATCACCCTGCTCAATGGGCCGCAGCCGACACCCTGACAACTTGCTAATCATTAAATACGTCAGATAACTCTTGGATTATTCAACCGCGCTGTCGCGCCATTAGTGGAATAGTTCTATTGCGAGGATGGATTAATGGCTTAAGTCTCGTTTAAACCCAAAAAACAATCGTTAATCTTAGTGAAGTGGTGCAGATGGCGCGGGGGTGAGGTATGTAATCGATAATCAAGATAAACCTGGTTGACGTTAGGGCAGCGCTATCGCCCTCTTCTTGCATAAAAAAAGGGCGCCTGTAAGCGCCCCGCTGTATCGGTCATACAGAAATTACAGGTAATAAATTTCCAGCGTCGTCTGACCATTCAGATGAACTGCTTTGGTTAAATCCAGTTCTGAAGCTTTATTGATAGCAGCCTGTACAGAAAGTTCGCCCTTCATCGTCGTAAAGGCTACAGGAACGAGTTCACCGGCTTTCGCCCAGGTATAATATTTATTGGTACCAATTACCGCACCGTTAGTGTCAGCTTTAGACCATACGGTTGCCTGAGTTGGCACAGAATTACTATACAGCGAGTCTACCGCATCGGTGCTGCCGTCCAGCGATACTGAACCCGGCGCCATCCACATGGTATAAGCACCAATTTTCGCATTTTCATCCGTCAGGCCCAGCCCGCTCATGGACGTTGAAGCACTAATAACGGTTTTAGTCGGATTTGAGAACTGCTTGCCGATCGGTTTTACAACGCTATCGCTCTGAGCATCAATACCGTGGAATGAGGCTTTTGCAGGCGCATCACAGGTAATGCTAAACGGAATGCTTTTCACAGGCAGAACGGTGAAATCATCGGCTGCCAGCGTAGAGGCTTTGATAGTACCATAATCAACGACCGCACCGCCGTCCAGCGTCGGGGTACAGGCAGCCGGAACAATTGTACCAATAACTTTGACATCAACGCTATCAGCAGCCATCGCCTGCCCGCCAACTACGGCTAAAAGAGATGCAGCCAGAATGTGTTTTGCCATTTTCATAAATCTATATCCTTAATCACCGCGCCAGTCTGGCGCTTTCCTTGGTGGGAGGTCTGCTAATTAGACCATTTTGCGACATATGCCTATGAGCATATGGCACGTTCTTCATTACGATATCGATATCACTTTCTCTAAAGAAGCGGGTATTAATATCGCAATCTAAGAAAATTAAAATCCATTTTATTTTATGTCAGCGTTTAAACAATTCACCGTCATAAAAATATATTCAACAACTAATAACGTTATTATTAAACCATCCTGATCTGACAATTAAAAGCAGTGAGGAACTCATTTATGTCATTCCAGATTTTTCACCTACCCAAATAAGCTCTTTCTTATTATGAGAAAATAATGCTAAATATAATACAACTCTATAGTTGCTAATCCATCAAACTCAACCGGCTGGCGGAGATCCAAAGCAGCGCCTTTATTTACCGCTGCCTGTACGGATAATGTCCCCGTCATAGTTTTAAACGCCGCCGGCACCGCTGTGGGTGAAAGGCTCCAGCTATAATAGATATTCAGCGGACTGGTTATAAGCGCGGCGCCAAGCTGTGGCACGGTCCACGTCGAAGATGCCGTCGGCGCTGCCTGCGTCATTAACGCATTTTCCGCTGAAACACCGTCAAGCTTCACTGAGGGTGTATCGATCCACATCCGATAGCCGCCAATATTACTACTACCGCTTTTCCCTAATCCGAACATCCACGACGAATTATTAATCACCGTATGGGCTGGATCGTTCATGGTTTTCCCTACCGGTCTGACCAGGGTACCCGCGCGCGCATCCACACCGCGAAGCGCAACTTTCGCCGCGGAGTCACAGCGAATACTGAACCCCAGTGTTTTCACCGGCAATACCGTGTAGTCGGCAGTATCAATACTGCTCGCTTTTATAGTCCCATAATTAAAGGTGCCATTTTGTTCAACGACGGGGGTACAGGCGACAGGAACCATTGTGGTCACAATTTTAATATCCAGCGTTTCCGACGCCAGTACAGCGCCAGGCAACATTGTCAGCATGGCAATCAGCGTATAGCGTACTGCGTTCATCTTCTTTTCCTTAATGGCCAGATTTTGTTCAGAATCACCGGTTCCAGGTTCAACGTTATCGCACCAGCTCCAGCCGCAGCCACTCCGCCGTTTGCGTGCGCGCTGCCGGTCGCGTCTCTTCATCATGTAATACCGGCATGACCGCCACGATAACCATTAGCTGCCGCCCTGTAACCGGTTCCCCGTTTTTTACTGGTACCAAAACATCCTGCGGCTCTAGCGTCAGCGAGGTCTGGGATTCACCCAGACTCTCTGCACCTTTTTTCTGCAGCGCCAGCATTACGGGTTGGCCGTCCACCTGCGCGCTCATAACCATGACTTTTTGATATCCTGCGGCACCAAAGGCAAATTGGCCATTGCGCTGCGCCCCTGCAAAACGCAATTTCAAAACCTGACTTACCGAGCACACTGCCGTCACGGTAATTTGACGCTCACCGGGCGACATTCCTCCCTGAAAGCTGGAAACCTGGGCTCGGGTGTGGGCGCCAAAATCAACAACCGTTTGCCCACTCTGAAGATTACACGTTGGGATAGTGACATCAGGCGCTGCCGGCGGCGCTGCGTGAGCAAATGCCAGCATTCCCCCCATCAACATTCCCCCTTTTGCTATAGCGCGTAACCATGCAGTTGTTATATTCCTCACTTTGCCGGCTCCTTTTATCAGCGGCATACCGCATTCATCTCTTCATATAATAATGTCTCTTCCGGAACTGCTTCCGGGAGTGTATCCAGCGTTACGCTACAGGGTGCCGATTTTACGTCTACATTTAAACGCATTCCCGGATGCGCATCTGGCAGGAACACACTGCCATCCTCACTCACCACGGTCAGAAATGTATCATCATCGCCATACACTGCCGTACCGGCAGGCAGCGCCTGCCCGCTGCTGCCTTTGAGCGTAATCAATACGCGTCGCGTAGAAACAAGACCAAAGTCAACGCGCCCAACCGCACCGCGCGCCATGCCTATTTCCTGCACGCCGTTGACCACATCCGAGCGGTACCCCAGGCTGCGGGTATCAACTTCAATGGTCGATGTCTGCCAGGCGCCAAGCTCAGGCAATACGGCATAGCCATTCCTGTCAGTCCACACCGGCCCAGACGGCGTATCAAGCCGAACGCCGCCTTTATTCCCAACTCGTGCAATCCCAAAGGTGTCGCGCACCCGATAAGGCGTCATTGTGATACCATGTGCGTGAATCACCATTCCACCGCTGGCCTGAGCTGACAGGCTGCGATAATTATCTGAATCCCCGGAAGCGCTACCGTTGAGGTTAGTCCATGGCGTAACGGCACTGAAAGTACCGGTCATCGCGTTAGTTTTACGCTGATTATCGCGGTCTACCGCCAGGCTCCAGTTACGATCACGGCTCAGGGACTGATCGAGACGAACGCCATAGCGATCTTTTCCTGCATTGCGATTCATATAGGAACTAATGGAACCTCGATCGCCAAGCGGCAACTGTGCCGTAATGTAAAGCCGGTCCTCATGTTTCCCATCATAGTTGCCGCTGCTGCGTGACGCGTTCACGTTGAGGTTCACGCGTCCAATCTGGCGGCCCCACCCCAATTGCACCCAGCTCACTGCATCGCCTCGCGTCTGAGTACTTCTGGACCAGGATAGATTAAAGCCGCCCAGGACTTCATGCGTCCAGCTAACGCTCGCACCGTATTGGTCGCGATTTCGGCTATCGTCATTGCTGCGAACTAGTGTTTCACTAAACTCACGGTACCCGTTATCCTGGTGGCTACCGTTGAGATTAACGCTCAGATTATCCCCAAATGGTTGGGTCAAAGAGAGTGAGCTCAGCCCGCCCTGCTGCGAAGGTGAAGATGCCACAGACTGGGTGTACTGGAAGACCATATTCATCTTCCAGGGGAAATTGGTATTAACGCCTACCGCCCCTGCCTGATAATTATCCGACCATAGGCCACCTGCTTGTATCGCTACGCGTTTAGCCGCCTGAATGCCTCCGGAAACTACGCCTACTGTAGGGTGACTATCAATTCCGGTCTGATCGTAGCGCCCAACGCCCCACGTCACGCCCGGGGATACGGTTGCACCTTCACGCAAATACGCCGAGGCAGGGACAATAAACACCTGCTGCTCGCCGTTACTGCCGCTAACCGTAACTTCCAGATCCGTACGCGTATTCAGGAGCGAGAACCCACTGAGCGAGAATGGCCCGGCCGGCACCGTAGTGTGCCAGACGGGTATACCTAACTGGCGGATCGTAACCACTGAAGGCGTATCTGCAACGCCAGAGACAATAGCCGCACCGCTACTTTTATATAACGCTTGCTCAGGCGTCATTTGAAACCCGATAACCTGACCTACGCCAAACATTCCACCGGTCAGAGGGATTTGCCCAACCTGCAACGTACTCTTCAATTTTTGAAACGTACGCTGCGCCATCACGTTCTGATAATCAGCCCGGGTTTCCTCGCCAAAGTGATACACGTTTTGGTTACTGCGCACCGCCCAGTCCCCTACGTTAAAGCCGGCCTCAGACTGAATTTGCCAGTAGCGCGTATCGCTGCCGGTGCTCCGGCTGGCCATATATTGCGCGTTATAATTCAAAAGCCCTGCAGCTCCGCCGTGCTGCCACTCTACGGTATCTGCTTCTGGTGTCAACAACGGGTAAAAAGTGATCCACTTACCGTCACCACCAACGGTCT
>CALYPF010000101.1 GCA_945271245.1 uncultured Enterobacteriaceae bacterium
TTAGACCGTTGGTGGTGACGGTAAGTGGATCACTTTTTACCCGTTGTTGACATAATGCGTCATCCAGCAATTGTGCGCGGCACTGTTTTATCGGCAGCGCCAGACACCAGCACTCTTCAATCGCCTGTACTGCCCGCGATTGATGCATATCGTCAAGCACCTCTATCTCCCCAATAAAACAAGGCGCGCTTAAAAAATCCACCAGCGCAATGCGGCCATTCGCCAGCGTGACATACAGTTTGGCGCGCCCCTTTGCCAGATAAAACAGATAGGCGGGCAAATTCCCTTCACGTACTACAAAGTCCCCTGCCAGAATCTGGAACAAATGTGTGTGGCACATCACATCTGTAGCAAATTGCCCAACGTAGTCAGATTCTGTAATGAGCTTTTGTTTCAAGATCTTATTTTGAATTTCCTTCATCACTCTTTTCTCGCAATGAGATTTCTCATACTTTACCTCGCCCGGCCACTGGTATGGTAATCAGCAGCACGCAGCCTGTAGAGCAATTTATACAATAAAATCAGTGAAATAAAATCCCTGAGGAGAAAAGATATGACAGCTCGCAAAATTATTCTGGATTGCGATCCCGGGCATGATGACGCCATCGCCATTATGCTGGCCGCCCGGCATCCCTCCATTAACCTGCTCGGTATCACTATCGTGGCAGGGAATCAGACACTGGATAAAACGCTGGTGAATGGCTTACACGTCTGTCAGGCGCTGAATATTGATACGCCCGTGTATTCCGGCATGCCGAAGCCCATTATGCGCCAACAAATTATTGCCGATAACATTCACGGTGAAACCGGACTGGACGGACCGGTGTTTGCACCACTAACCCGCAAAGCACAGTCTCAACACGCAATTAATTTTATTATCGATACCCTAATGGCCAGCGATGGAGACATTACGCTGGTACCCACCGGACCGCTAACTAATATTGCGGTCGCAATGCGCATGCAGCCCCAAATTATCCCGAAAATCCACGAAATAGTATTAATGGGCGGCGCTTATGGAACGGGTAATTTCACGCCCTCTGCCGAGTTTAATATTTTTGCTGACCCGGAGGCCGCGCGCGTGGTATTCACATCCGGTGCACCGCTGGTGATGATGGGCCTCGACTTAACCCACCAGACAGTTTGTACCCCAAATATTATTTCACGTATGGATAACGCCGGTGGTCCTGCGGGCAAGCTCTTTAGCGCCATCATGAATTTCACGCTAAAAACCCAGTATGCCAATTATGGCCTTGAAGGCGGGCCGGTCCATGACGCAACCTGCGTCGCTTATTTGATTAATCCCGGTGCCTTTAACGTTCAGGATATGTATGTCGAGATAGACGTCAATAGCGGCCCTTGCTATGGCCGCACCGTGTGCGATGTCCTCGGCGTGCTAGGCAAACCGGCCAACACAAAAGTGGGCATCACGCTGGATGTCCCATGGTTTTGGGATTTGGTGGAAGAGTGCGTGCGCATGTACCACTAACCCGGCGCCAGGTAAAGTGCCCCGCCGGGGCATATTTAACACTATGAGCAGTATACCGCTGCTCATATGGCGCTACAGATTGGGCTGACAGCAACGGACATCATGATGGATATAATAAGAAGTGTTCTGGGTATGATGGTTTTACTGGCGATTGCATTTCTGCTCTCAGCCAATAAAAAACATATTAGCCTGCGTACCACGGGGGCAGCGCTGTTAATCCAAATCGCTATTGGCGGTGCCATCCTGTATTTGCCTGCGGGGAAATGGCTTGCAGAAAAAATCGCTTATGGCGTGAATCAGACCCTGGCTTATAGCGACGCAGGCAGCGCATTTATTTTCGGGCCGCTAGCCGGGCCGCAAATGAATAAGGTATTTAATGGCGCGGGATTTGTTTTTGCCTTTCATGTTTTACCCGCAATTATCTTTATCACCGCGCTGGTAAGTGCACTTTATTACATGGGCGTGATGGGGGGTATCATCCGCATATTGGGTGGTATTTTCCAGCGCGCACTAAAAATCAGTAAAATTGAATCTTTCGTGGCCGTCACCACGATCTTCCTGGGGCAGAATGAAATTCCGGCCATCGTTAAACCATTTATTAATCGCCTGAACCGTAATGAACTTTTTACCGTTATTTGTAGCGGTATGGCCTCTATTGCAGGCTCAACGATGCTAGGGTATGCCGGCCTGGGTGTTCCTATCGAATATCTGTTGGCAGCGTCCCTAATGGCGATCCCCGGTGGCATTCTGTTTGCCCGTCTGCTAAGCCCGGCGATGGAAATCTCACGGGTAAAATTTAATGAGCTTTCCTTCAATGAGGTTCCCGCCCGCAGCCTGATTGAAGCCGCTGCAACCGGCGCCATGACCGGACTAAAAATTGCCGCCGGGTTGGCGACGGTAGTGCTTGCTTTCGTCGGCATTATCGCCATGCTGAACGGGATACTAAGCGGCGTGGGCGGCTGGTTTGGCTACGGTGGCATCAGTCTACAAGGTATCTTCGGTTATATACTGGCTCCGCTGGCGTGGATGATGGGCGTTGACTGGCAGGATGCGACGCTGGCGGGCAGCCTGATTGGGCAAAAACTAGTGGTGAATGAGTTTGTAGCCTATATCAATTTTGCCCCCTATTTGGTTGAGACGAACGCGCTCAGCGGTAAAACCATCGCCATTATCTCATTCGCTCTGTGCGGATTTGCAAACGTTGGTTCGATTGGCGTAGTCGTCGGTACGTTTTCAGCGGTAGCGCCAGAGCGTACCTCTGAAATAGCGCGCCTGGGCGTGCGCGCCCTGATTGCGGCAACGCTTTCTAACTTAATGAGCGCCACTATCGCAGGTTTTTTTATCGGTATTGGGTGAATTCCGGCGGGCTACCAGACTCAATCGACCATTCTCCAGATTACAGGCGTCTTACTGTCAGCCCTCAATAAAGCGCATCTGCCCGGCAATTAATACCGCCAGAATACAGAAATTGCCCATCGCCAGGCGTTTCTTATTGATAACGGATACAAAGCAACCAGAACAGAGCCAGACGGTTGCCAGCCACGGTGAACCACATGATTTTTGGCTGACAATAAAAAACCCGATCGTGTAGATCGGGTTTCACAGATTGTTACGCAAAAACGGCGGTTAGCGACGCGCGCGAACCAGCTGATATTTCCGAGTCAGATACTCAACCGGTACGCTCCAGATATGCACCAGCCGCGAGAACGGAAATAACAGGAACAGCGTCATTCCTAGCACCAGGTGCACGCGGAATATCGGCGCGACGCCTTCCAGATAAGTAGATGCACCACCGTGGAAAGTCACTACTGATTGCGCCCATCCCACCAGCTTCATCATTTCACTGCCGTCCATATGCTGGGCCGAAAACGGTATCGTCAGCAGACCTAACGCACACTGAATGACTAACAATGTCAGGATCAGGATATCTGCACCGGTAGTCGTTGCCCGCACCCGCGGGCTGAACAGACGCCGTTTAAGCAATAGCAGCCCGCCAACCAAGCACAGCACGCCGCTGGCACCGCCGGCGAACATCGCCATTTTTTGTTTCACCTCAATCGGAAGAAAGGCCTCGTACATCCAGTGCGGCGTCAGCATGCCTAAAAAGTGCCCGGCAAAGATACCCAATATCCCGATGTGAAACAGATTGGAAGCCAGATTCATCCCTTTACGATCCAGCATCTGGCTGGAAGCGGCACGCCAGCTATATTGCCCATAATCGTAGCGCAGCCAGCTCCCTACCAGAAAGACAGTCCCGGCAATGTATGGATATATATCGAAAAAGAACATGTTCAGGAATTGCATTATTGCTGTCCCCCGGAAGTAATATTCAGATACTGTGGCGCAACGGCCCCCGCAAAACGACGCTGATGCGCGGTGATATCAGACTCAGCGCATCCATTGTCCGCAAGGAACTTCACTTGCTCCTCTTCCCATACGGCGTCCAGCGCCTGTGGGGTATCGTCGCGCGACTCGCTGGCAATTTGCTCACCGACTTTCGTCGCGTCTACGGCGCTGTGCCCAAGCGATAGCAGGAGATCGAACAACACCGCATAGCGGCTTTCACGCTGCTTTAACCGCGCGCTCAGCAGCGCCAGGATCGGTGCGATGTCCGTTAAACCGGCGCGCGCTTCGGCTTCCGGCAACTGCGCCAGATATTCCAGATACAGTGGCAAATGGTCCGGCAGTTCACGGCTGTCCAGGTGTAGCCCTGCACTCTCGTACTGGGCCATTAAATCGACCATTGCCTGCCCGCGATCGCGCGACTCGCCGTGCACGTGCTCAAACAGCAGCAGTGAAGTAGCACGCCCTCTGTCAAACAATTCGCTATACTCCGCCTGAATATCCAGTACATCCCGCGTTAGCAGTTCGTTTATGAAGGCACAGACTCGATTTACCTCGCCCGCATCCAGCACATCAGACGCGCTAAGCGCGTCTGACATCTCCTGCCGATGCTGTACAAGCTCAGTATCCGGATACTCCAGTAACCGGGAGAGGACTCGTAGCTCAATCATGCATGCGGCTCCGTTTTTACCGTTACGTCAACGGCATCAATACGGCGGCTGTTAAACAGGTTGAATTTGCTATCAGAACCGTGGCAGCCGTCGCCAAAGCTGAATCCACAGCCATTGCGCTCAGGGAATGCATCATGCGCCAGTTCACGATGGCTGGTCGGGACTACAAAGCGATCTTCATAGTTCGCAATGGCCAGGTAGCGATACATCTCCTGTGCCTGGGCCTGAGTTAATCCAACTTCTTCCAGCGCACGGGTATCCATAACGCCATCCACCGTTTCTGCGCGCTTGAAGTGGCGCATCGCCAGCATACGTTTCAGCGCCAGCAGGACTGGCTCAACGTCTCCGGCAGTCAGCAGGTTAGCCAGATACTGCACCGGAATGCGCAGGCTCTCAACGTCCGGCAGTATGCCGCTGTGCGGCAATTCGCCTGCGTCAGCGGCTGACTGGATTGGCGATAACGGCGGCACGTACCAGACCATCGGCAGGGTACGGTATTCGGGATGCAGCGGCAGCGCCAGCTTCCACTCCATCGCCATTTTATAGACCGGCGATTGTTGAGCCGCATCGATAACGCTTTGTGGCACACCGTCTTTCAGCGCCTGCGCAATGACTTGCGGATCGTTCGGGTCAAGGAACACGTCAAGCTGGCGCTGATACAGATCTTTTTCGCTTTCCGTACTGGCCGCATTCTCAATCGCGTCCGCGTCATACAGCAATACGCCCAGATAGCGGATACGCCCAACGCAGCTTTCAGAACATACGGTCGGCATGCCGGCCTCAATACGCGGATAGCAGAAAATACATTTTTCTGACTTCCCACTCTTCCAGTTAAAGTAAATCTTCTTGTACGGGCAGCCAGTGATGCACATACGCCATCCACGGCACTTATCCTGATCGATAAGAACAATGCCGTCTTCTTCACGCTTATAGATGGCACCGCTCGGGCACGTCGCGACACATGCCGGGTTCAGGCAGTGTTCGCACAGGCGCGGCAAATACATCATGAAGGTGTTTTCAAACTGGCCGTACATCGCCTTCTGGATATTCTGGAAGTTCCGATCGCGAGACAGTTTGTCAAACTCACCGCCTAAATCGTCTTCCCAGTTTGGCCCGGCGGTAACTTTATCCATTCGTTTGCCGGTTATTAGCGAACGCGGACGCGCAATCGGCTGATGCTTTCCTTCCGGCGCGCCGTGCAGGTGCTGATAATCAAAATCAAACGGCTCATAGTAATCGTCAATGCCGGGTAAATGCGGGTTGGCGAAAATTTTACCCAGCAGCATGGCGCGGTTACCCATGCGCGGCGTGAGTTTGCCGTTGATTTTACGGATCCAGCCGCCTTTCCATTTTTCCTGATTTTCCCAGTCGTTCGGGAAACCAACGCCGGGCTTAGTTTCAACGTTGTTAAACCAGGCGTATTCAGTACCTTCTCGGCTGGTCCAGACGTTTTTACAGGTGACCGAACAGGTATGGCATCCGATGCACTTGTCCAGATTCAGCACCATGCCAACTTGTGAACGAATTTTCATTTTACGCTCTCCTGTTTCTGGTCGTTGCCTTCGCCATCCAACCAGTCAATATTTTTCATTTTACGTACCACTACGAATTCATCGCGGTTTGAACCCACCGTGCCGTAATAGTTAAAGCCATACGCTAACTGGGCATAACCGCCAATCATATGCGTCGGTTTCGGGCTAATACGCGTTACCGAATTGTGGATACCGCCGCGCTGGCCGGTAATTTCAGAACCCGGCAAGTTCACGATACGTTCCTGAGCGTGATACATCATGGTCATTCCCGCCGGTACACGCTGGCTCACCACCGCACGAGCGGTTAATGCGCCGTTGCTGTTAAAGACTTCAATCCAGTCGTTATCAGCAATACCAAGCTCTTTTGCATCTACCTCGCTCATCCACACAATCGGCCCGCCGCGCGACAGCGTCAGCATCATCAGGTTGTCGCTGTAGGTCGAGTGGATCCCCCACTTTTGGTGCGGCGTCAGGAAGTTAAGCGCCTTTTCAGGGTTGCCGTTCGATTTGTTGCCCATAACCGCTTTTACGGAACGGGTGTCGATGGGCGGACGATAAACCAACAGGCTCTCGCCAAATTCGCGCATCCACGGATGGTCTTGATACAACTGCTGGCGACCGGAAAGCGTGCGCCACGGAATAAGCTCATGTACGTTGGTATAACAGGCGTTATAAGAAACGTGTTCATCTTCCAGGCCTGACCAGGTCGGGCTAGAGATAATTTTACGCGGCTGTGCCTGAATATCGCGGAAGCGGATCTTCTCCTCTTCCTTAGGACGAGCCAGATGCGTGTGATCGCGCCCGGTGAACTCACTCAGCGCTGACCAGGCTTTAACCGCAACCTGGCCATTGGTTTCCGGCGCCAGCGTCAGAATCATCTCAGCCGCATCAATCGCACTATTTAACATCGGCTGCCCTTTCGCGGGGCCATCCGCTTTCTCGTAATTCAGCTTACGCAGCAGGTCCATCTCGCTCTGGGTGTTCCAGGCGATGCCTTTACCGCCGTTACCGATTTTTTCCAACAGCGGACCAATGGAAGTAAAGCGCTCATAGGTTGCTGGATAATCGCGTTCCACCACCATTAAATGCGGCGCCGTTTTACCTGGTATCAGGTCGCACTCACCTTTTTTCCAGTCCTGCACGCTCAGCGGCTGTGCAAGTTCGCTGGCGGAGTCGTGCTGGATTGGCAGCGTAACCACGTCGGTTTCTTTGCCCAGATGCCCCACGCAGACTTCTGAGAATTTCTTCGCAATGCCTTTATAGATTTCCCAGTCGCTTTTAGACTCCCAGGCGGGATCGACCGCGGCAGACAGTGGATGAATAAACGGATGCATATCCGAGGTATTCATGTCGTCTTTTTCATACCAGGTCGCGGTTGGCAGCACGATGTCTGAATACAGGCAGGTACTGGACAGACGGAAATCCAGCGTCACAACCAGGTCCAGTTTTCCTTCCAGACCATTATCTTTCCATTCCACTTCTTCCGGCATTACGCCGCCCTGCTGCCCTAAATCTTTCCCCTGAATACCGTGGTCGGTACCCAGCAGGTATTTCAGCATATACTCATGGCCCTTACCGGAAGAACCGAGCAGGTTTGAGCGCCAGACAAACAGATTCCGCGGATGGTTGCCGCCTTCATCCGGCTGCTCAGAAGCAAAGCGGATATTGCCGGATTTCAGCGCGCTCGCCGTGTATTCCGCCGGCGACATGCCTGCCGCTTCCGCCGCTGCTTTGATACGCAGTGGGTTAGTGTTTAACTGCGGCGCGGACGGCAGCCAGCCCATGCGCTCAGCGCGCACGTTGAAGTCAACCAGATGCCCGGTATAGCGGGATTTATCCGCCAGCGGCGACAGCAATTCCTGCGCCGTCAGCGTCTCATAGCGCCACTGGCTGGAATGGTTATAGAAGAAAGAGGTACTGTTCATGTGACGCGGCGGCCGCTGCCAGTCCAGTGCAAACGCCAGCGGCTGCCAGCCGGTTTGCGGACGCAATTTCTCCTGGCCAACATAGTGCGCCCAGCCGCCTCCGCTCTGGCCGATACAACCGCAGAAAATCAGCATGTTGATCAGGCCGCGATAATTCATGTCGAGGTGATACCAGTGGTTCAGCCCCGCGCCGACGATAATCATTGAGCGGCCGTGCGTTTTATCCGCGTTTACCGCGAACTCGCGGGCGGTACGAATTATCTGCTGGCGGGAAACGCCGGTAATTTGCTCAGCCCATGCGGGCGTGTAAGCCTTGATATCGTCATAGCTGCTGGCGCAGTTGGCGTCATCCAAACCGCGGTCCAGACCGTAGTTTGCCAGTGTGAGGTCATATACCGTTGCCACCAGCGCGCTACTGCCGTCGGCCAGCGTCAGGCGCTTAGTCGGCAGTTTATGCATCAGCACATTTTCCAGCTCGACGCGATTAAAATGCTCGGTGCCTTCTCCGCCGAAGTAAGGGAACGCGACTTCAGCGACTTCATCATGGCTTCCCAGTAAGCTCAGGCGCAGCTCAGTATCGTTACCTGAAGCGCCATCGCGCTGTTCCAGGTTCCATTTGCCTTTTTCTCCCCAGCGGAAACCAATGGAGCCCTGCGGCGCGACTAAATCACCGCTGCGCTCATCGCAGGCAACCGTTTTCCATTCTGGGTTGTTTTCCTGGCCGAGGGCATCCACAAGATCGGCAGCGCGCAGCATGCGACCCGGGACATGATAGCCATCGCGCTCATCAAGCATGACCAGCATCGGCATATCCGTGTAGCGACGGACGTAGTCAGTAAAATATTGGCTCGGGTTGTCCAGATGAAACTCACGTAGCATCACGTGTCCCATCGCCAGCGCCATTGCGCTGTCGGTTCCCTGCTTCGGCGCAAGCCACAGATCGCAGAGTTTAGCGATTTCCGCATAATCTGGCGTGATGGCAACCGTTTTAGTCCCTTTGTAGCGAACTTCTGTAAAGAAGTGGGCGTCCGGTGTGCGGGTCTGCGGTACGTTGGAACCCCATGCCATTATGTAGCTGGAGTTATACCAGTCTGCGGATTCAGGTACGTCGGTCTGCTCACCCCAGGTCATTGGCGACGCGGGCGGCAGATCGCAATACCAGTCGTAGAAGCTCAGGCAAATACCACCAATCAGCGAAAGATAGCGAGCGCCGGAGGCGTAAGAAACCATCGACATCGCCGGGATCGGAGAAAAGCCGGCGATACGGTCCGGCCCGTATGTTTTAGCCGTGTAGACGTTAGAAGCGGCAATCAGCTCATTCACTTCCTGCCAGGAGGAGCGCACAAACCCTCCGCGACCGCGCGCCTGTTTATAGCTTTTTGCTTTAGCGGTGTCTTCGACAATTGACGCCCAGGCGTCTACGGGATCGCTGTGGCGCGTCTTCGCATCACGCCATAGCTTAATCAAACGCTTACGCATTAACGGATATTTTAGGCGATTTGCGCTATACAAATACCAGGAATAGCTGGCACCGCGTGGGCAGCCGCGCGGTTCATGATTAGGCATATCAGGGCGAGTGCGGGGATAATCCGTCTGCTGCATTTCCCAAGTGACTAATCCATTTTTTACGAAGATCTTCCAGCTACATGAGCCTGTACAGTTAACGCCGTGGGTGGAACGCACGACTTTATCGTGCTGCCAACGTTGGCGGTACCCCTCTTCCCAATCCCTATTCGTCGTTAGCGTCTGGCCGTGACCATCGGCAAAGGTTTCGCCCTTCTGTTTGAAGTAACGAAACCGGTCAAGAAATTTGCTCATCGGAAGTCTCCTGATGTGGAGCCTGAGGCTCTCATAAATCGGCATGGCTGGATTGGCCCGCACGTTAGCGCGCGCGACGTTTAGTGGAATTGATGACGATCAACGCCTTCGGGTATGTCTTAATGCCCCGCCAAACACACTACCACCTAAGTGGTAGCCAAATAACCCAATTAACCAATTGAAATATATGATTTAAAATTGAAATTACTTTATTTTAGTAAGCCATTTTTTCAATCTTAGGTATTTAGGGGTATTTCTGTATTGTTGTTAAGAGCGTATACGTTAGCGGTATGAAATCACGCATAATTTTTAGTATGTTGTAACTATTTGCAGACATAAAAAAGCGCGGCAAAAGCCGCGCTATATAACAGAAATTATTTATTTTTCGCTTTGCGTCCATACACGGCCCACGTCACGATGACGCAGACAATGTAAAACACTAGAAATATTTTCATGGCGCCGGCCGGGGAACCGGTTAACTCCAGGGAAGTACCGAATGCTTTCGGGATAAAGAATCCGCCGATCGCACCGATCGCCGAAATAAATCCAAGCGCCGCCGCCGTATCCGTCGCCGCTTCACGCGTTGCCTGCTCATCGCTTCCACCGGCTGCTTTGACGCTCTCCATCGTAATCTTACGGAAAATAACGGAAATCATCTGGAAGGTTGAGCCACTGCCCAGACCCGCCGTCAGGAATAACAGCAGGAAAACGCCAAAAAACGCGGTGAAATTACCGCTATTGCCGGCACCTGGCAGCGTAAGGAATAGCAGTGCGCTGAAAACAGCCATACATATAAAGTTTATCAGCGTAACTTTCGTCCCACCAAAGCGGTCAGAAATAGCCCCGCCAGCGGAACGCGCCAGCGCGCCGACGAACGGACCAAAGAAGGCAAATTGCATGACGCTGACCTCAGGGAACTGCGTTTTAGACAGCATCGCAAACCCTGCTGAAAAACCGATAAATGAGCCAAAAGTAGCCAGATAGAGCAGGCTCATTATCCACAGATGGCCCCGTTTCAGCACCGGCAACTGCTCTTTTAATGATGCTTTTGAGGTCGCAAGGTCATTCATACCAAACCATGCTGCAAGAGTAAAAATTGCCAGCGGAATGACCCAAACCCATGCGGCATTTTCCAGATAAAGGCGAGAACCGTCTTCCAGCGTAACGCCCTGACCACCCCCGGCAAATGCAAAAATAGACATTGAGATAGCCAGCGGTGCAACCAGCTGCATCACGCTCACGCCCATATTGCCTAAGCCGCCGTTAATCCCCAGCGCTCCGCCCTGCTTCTGTTTTGGGAAAAAGAAGCTGATATTTGCCATACTGGAAGCAAAGTTAGCACCGGCAAAGCCGCATAATAGAGCAATGATGATGAAGGTCTGGAAAGGCGTGCTGGTATCCTGCACCGCATATCCAAGCCAGACACAGGGAATAATTAGGATCCCGGTGCTCAATGCGGTCCAGCGGCGACCGCCGACCAGCGGTACCATAAAGGAGTACGGTACGCGCAGCAGTGCCCCCGATACGGACGGCAGCGCCGTCAGCATGAATAACTGGTCGGTGGTAAAGTTAAACCCCGCGCGATTGAGGTAAACGGCAACCGTGCTAAATAAAATCCAGACGCAGAACGCCAGAAGTAAACATGGAACTGAAATCCACAGGTTACGACTTGCGATACGATGACCGCGAGACTGCCAGAATGCGGCATCTTCTGGTTGCCAGTCGGTAATCATTGCGCCGGATGACCTGGTGGTAACGGCAGGCTGAGACATACACACCTCGAAATTATTAGGAATATCTGTCGCCACGATAGGCGCAACGAATGAAGTGAAGTTGATGCAAATCAAGGGATAAGCGCTCTTTCCGGCGCTCAAAAATACACCATGACCCTTAATGGGTAGAAAGTTGACCGGAAAAAGCCGTTTTCTTTCACGACACTGGCCTTTTTCCATGACTTACAGGATTACCTTATGCCACCATTGGCAATTAAGGAGTAGTACTTTGTAGGTATGGGTATACTCCCGGGGATGTTTAAGAATACTCCGACCGGCCTGCCCTCAATCAACCGGAGCACACACGCCATGCTCAGACGCGACTTTACCCCGCTCACTCTTGCCAATCAACTCGCACTGGTTGTATTTCTACTTGCCGCACTCGGCGTCACCGGGCTGGGTACCGCCGGATGGCTCGGCCAGGGTATTCGCGGCAGCGCTCACGCGATCAACAAAGCAGGCTCGCTGCGTATGCAAAGTTATCGGTTGCTGGCCACGGTGCCGATTGGCCCACAAGATGCAGGTCTGTTCGAAGAGATGTCGCGCACAGCGGACAGCGGTGAACTGCGCCGCGCAGCGGAGCGGGACGGTCAGATTCGCCAGCTTAACGCACTAAGTGATTACTGGCGCGGCGTATTGGCACCGGCGCTTAAGCGCGCTCGCGACAGAGATGAAGTCAGAAATAAAATAACCGTCTTCGTTAATCAAATCGACAGCCTGGTCTCTTCTTTCGATAAAACAACCGAGCAGCGCATTCAGCGTATTGTCATACTGCAACAGGTCATGATCGTCTTTATGGGCTTGCTGCTGATTTTCACGGTGATATGGCTTCGTAAGCGCCTGCTACAGCCCTGGAAAAAATTACTCTCTATGGCTAACGCCATTGGGCGCCGTAATTTTAGCTATCAGGTAAAACTGAGTGGACGCGATGAAATGGCGACGCTCGCCAGCGCCCTTAATACCATGTCGACAGAACTGGCCGAAAGCTACGCGGTTCTGGAACAGCGCGTAATGGAGAAAACCCGGGGGCTTGAGCGTACCAATCAAATGCTGTCTTTCTTATATCAATCAAGTCGCCATCTTCATTCACCCGCCACATTTACCCAACGCGTCACCCCAGTGCTTAACGACTTGCAACAACTCACTCCCCTGCGTGATATTGAGCTGCGGGTTTACGAACATAATGATGAAGAAAATTATCAGGAATACACGCTTCGCCCGGATAACGATTATCATCATCAGGGTAAAGAAATTGTATCATCGCTAGAAGAGCGCACCTCGCTGAAGTGGCGCCTGACGGGTAGCCATACTCAATACGGCCTGATTTTAGCCCAGCTTCCGATTGGAAATACGTTAAATAACGATCAGCAGCAAATGCTAGAAACGCTAATAGAACTGCTCACTACGACGCTGGCGCTGGAGCGACAGAATGAGCGCCAGCAGCAGCTGATTGTTATGGAAGAACGTGCGGCAATCGCCCGTGAGTTGCACGACTCCATCGCACAATCGCTCTCCTGTATGAAAATGCAGGTAAGCTGCCTGCAAATGCAGGGAGACACAATCCCAGCGTCCAGCCGCGAGCTTCTAAGTCAAATCCGCGGTGAGTTGAATACATCATGGCGTCAGCTACGCGAATTGCTCACCACATTTCGCCTGCAGTTGACAGAGCCGGGCCTGCGCCCTGCCCTTGAATCAAGCAGTCAGGAGTTTTCCGCACGTCTTGGTTTTCCGGTTACGCTGGATTATCGGCTGCCCCCACGCTGTGTGCCGGGAAATCAGGCTATCCACTTGGTTCAAATTGCGCGCGAAGCGCTTAACAATACGTTTAAACACGCGCACGCAAGCGCGGCAGGCATATCCGTATCACAGGAAGGTGGTCAGGTACGCCTTATAATATGGGACAACGGCTGTGGGATTACCGGTAACGGTGAGCGCAGCAATCACTATGGTCTAATTATTATGCGTGACCGCGCGCACAGCCTGAAAGGCAGTTGCCAGGTTCGGCCACGCGATGGCGGGGGAACTGAAGTCATCGTGGATTTTATTCCCGGACCTCAAACCTCTTCCGTTACAGGAGCAAAAAATGAGTAATCAGGACGCAGCAACCATCTTGCTGATTGACGATCACCCCATGCTGCGCACCGGCGTCAAGCAGCTTATCAGCATGGCACCGGACATCCGGGTCGTGGGTGAGGCCGGCAACGGCGAACAGGGTGTGGAAATGGCGGAGAGCCTCGATCCGGATCTGATTCTGCTGGATTTGAACATGCCCGGTATGAACGGCCTTGAAACGCTCGACAGGCTGCGTGAGAAAACCCTGTCTGGTCGTATCGTCGTGTTTAGCGTTTCCAATCACGAAGAGGACGTCGTTACCGCGTTAAAACGCGGTGCCGACGGCTACCTGCTTAAAGATATGGAGCCTGAAGAGCTGCTTAAGGCGCTACAGCAAGCTGCGGCTGGGGAAATGGTGTTAAGCGAAACGTTAACGCCAGTACTGGCTGCCAGCCTGCGTGCCAATCGTTCAACCTCCGACCGCGACGTCTCTCTGCTTACCCCGCGCGAGCGAGATATTCTTAAGTTAATCGCTCAGGGTTTGCCTAACAAAATGATCGCCCGTCGGCTGGATATCACCGAAAGTACGGTTAAAGTTCACGTTAAGCATTTGCTGAAAAAGATGAAGCTAAAATCACGGGTTGAAGCCGCGGTTTGGGTTCACCAGGAGCGTATTTTTTAGTCCACGTCCCGGTAACCCGTTAATTCGTCGCTACCGGGAATTAACTGCCAGCGGGTATCTTCTTTTGGGAAAGCCCGCAGAGGTTCATCAAGCCGCAGCGTTATCCAGTTAGACGTCACACGCTGCCCCTCCCCATCCTCAACGGTTACCGCCAGCCGCCAGCTATTTTTCTCACCGGCTTCATCACGCCACACAGGCATAATAACGGTCCAGCCGTCAGGGTTATTTGTTTTCGCGGGTGCGGTCAGGCTTAACGTTTGAGTGTCGCCTTCCCAGGAAATTTGCCGGATCCCGAAGCGTGAGCGTACCTGAATTTTCAGCGCCACCGTTTCGCCGGAGTTTAGCTGCCAGGGCGGCGTTGCCAAATAGACCGATAACGTTTTAGTTTTACGCAGTGAAACAACCGGCGTCGCTGAGCGCGTTACCGCATCATAGCGGCTGCCGCGCAGGGAGCTTGCTGCCGCGACTTCATCTGCCGATAACTGCTTTGAGAGCGGAACGCCAAAGCGATAGTTGAATTTCAGCCCCAGGTTATCCTGCGTATCACCGTTTTCGCCCTGTTTGTGCATGGCAGTAAAGGTCAAGAGTGGGACCGGCGTGTAATTTACCCCCAATTTCACGGCCATGGGATCGCGCGCGCCAGCGCCGTTATTAAACAAATCGACGCTGTCGCCAAAATATTGCTCAAGGCTCAGACTCGTCTGGATATGGCGGTAAAAGGGTAGCCACGCCAGGGCCGTGACGTCGTAGCCGCGCGCACTGCGCCGTTCCTGGGTATATTCGCTCAGCTGCCAGTCGTTTAGCGGTTGATAATAATTCGCAGAGAGGCGTAAATATTCGCCCCAGGCCTCGGCGCCGAATCCCGCCCGCTGCAAATTATCGCGTAACGTGCTGTCATAAAAAGTGTTGTAACCGAGCAGCCAGTCTCCCGCAACCCAGCGCTGCCCGAGGCCGATATTTCCAACTAACCCTTGTGTACGCTGGCTCACACCGACCTGGCTCCAGGTAAGCACCTTTTCATTATCCAGTAATGGCGTAAACAATGACCCCCGGCTACCGTTAAAATTACCCTCCTGATCCATTTGCAGCGCAACATCAGCTTTACCTAGCGGCGAAAGTAATGACTTCGCGCCGGATGTAATATGGCTGGCTAATACATCACGAAGATGTGTAAAGGCAAACTGACGAGCTCTGTCGCTGGTATCGAGATCGCTTTTTTTCATACTGGCTTCACCAAAGGCTTTTGCCATTGTCGCCAGCCTATTTTCTAACGCGTCGGAACGCTGTACCGGCGCATAGCCGAGATCGGGCAGATTATCGCCGTCGTTGTCAAAGGGATTTTCCGCTTCCTGAATAAAAGTCGCAGGCTGAATAGCGCCGCAGGGGGAAGCGTTTAATAAAGCAGCGCACACGGCGATTAATCGATAAAAATAGGGCATTACGTCATTAAGATATCAGGATTTCAGGTGAATAAACTTCCATCCAGTATATCATTCTCTCCCGTACAGCCAGGGTACATCTCTCTGAAAACACAATGGGTTAGCGCACTGTTAATCAGTAAGTGATAAAGCTTAATCCATATCGGGTTAAACCGGGTTATACCGCACCTCACGCCTCCTGCCGTCTGGTGACGCCCGGCAAGGCGGCTTATACTCATCCTTCCCTTTGCCTTATATATCGCCCACGTTAAACAGGAGTTAACATGCAAAATATGGTTATTATCGCCAATGGCGCAGCCTACGGCAGCGAAGCACTATTTAATAGCCTGCGTCTCGCAATCGCACTACGTGAGCAGGATACCTCGCTAACATTACGACTATTTTTAATGTCAGATGCAGTGACTGCCGGGCTGAACGGCCAGACGCCTCATGAAGGATATAATATTCAGCAAATGCTGGAAATACTTACTGCCCAGAACATTCCAGTAAAAGTGTGTAAGACATGCGCCGATGCGCGCGGCGTGAGCGCCCTGCCGTTAATTGACGGTGTAACAATCGGCACGTTAACAGAACTGGCAGCCTGGACACTAGAAGCTGATAAAGTGCTGACATTCTAACTCACTGCCCTCGCCCATTACACGGCGCTCAGGCTAACGGGAATGCCATTTACCGTCATCGCCTTTTTCATAAACTTGCTTTACCGCGCCCCAGGCAACCCGATGCGCGGTTTCTTCCCTGCTGGCGTCATCCCGCCGCGCAGACTTATCCTTATATTCTTCCCATGCGCTGTTAAACGCCTCTTTATAAATTTCCTGCGCGTGAGCGGGCAGAACATGTTTGACTCCATCCGGAAGCTGCTGGGTTGAGCGGTACGGCATACTTATTCTCCTGAGCCTGATTCACTAGTAATAGCGCCATAAGAGTTAGTATGGTCAGCGAGAACGCCTGGCGCCAGCGTCTGGCAAAATTTAGAAAATCAATTCTGCAACTAAATGTTAATAAAGTATAAAATCAGGATAAGAGGACATTATCAGAGCCTCATATTATTCAACTGCCGTATGCGGTAAATATTCGTAAAAATGTCGCAAGAAATAGCTTCTTTTGCTAAGGTGATGTGATAATCACTCATCTTGATAATGGTATAAGCCAAACACCGATATTATGGAGCATACAGAATGACAAAAGCGCCCGCGGAAGCGGTGAAAACTCGTCACAAGGAAACATCGCTTATCTTCCCGATCGCCGCACTAACGGTGCTGCTATTTTGGAGCTCCAGTCAGTCGATGGCGATGCTTATCGGAATTAACCTTTTAGCGCTTATTGGTATCTTAAGCAGCGCTTTTAGCGTTGTGCGCCACGCCGATGTGCTGGCGCATCGGCTGGGGGAACCGTTTGGATCGCTCATTCTGAGTCTGTCTGTCGTGATTCTGGAAGTAAGTCTTATCTCCGCCCTCATGGCAACGGGCGGAGCCGCACCAACGCTAATGCGCGATACCCTATACTCCATTATTCTTATTGTAACCGGCGGACTGGTTGGCTTCGCACTCCTGATGGGGGGGCGAAAATTTGCCACGCAGTACGTCAATCTGTATGGCATCAAGCAATATCTTATCGCACTGTTTCCGCTCGCTGTTATCGTGCTGGTTTTCCCGGCAACATTGCCGGGCGGCAACTTTACCATCGGGCAGTCGCTGTTAGTTGCCGCGATTTCCGCCGCCATGTACGGTATTTTCTTACTCATTCAGACGCGGACTCACCAAAGCCTGTTTGTGTATGAGCATGAAGATGAAGCCGACGACGACGACCCGCACCACGGTAAGCCGTCTGCCCACAGTAGCGCCTGGCATGCGATATGGCTGATTGTACATTTGGTTGCCGTTATTGCCGTGACCAAAATGAACGCAGTGCCGCTTGAAGGGTTACTGAACAGGCTACATGCTCCCGCCGCTTTCTCAGGTTTCCTGATAGCACTGCTAATACTTTCACCGGAAGGGCTAGGCGCAATTCGTGCCGTAATGAATAATCAGGCGCAGCGGGCAATGAATCTGTTTTTCGGCTCGGTGCTGGCCACGATTTCGTTAACCGTGCTCACGGTCACCATTATCGCGATTATCACCGGCAATACCCTGCAGTTTGCGCTAAATACCTCTGAGATTGTTGTCATGCTCTCTGCGCTTATGCTATGCCAAATCGCATTCTCTACCGGAAGAACCAATGTCCTGAACGGCGCAGCGCATCTGGCGCTGTTTGCCGCTTACCTCATGACAATTTTTGCCTGACGAATTATTGCTCCAGACCTCCCGCTACCGCGTGGAGGTCGCCCCTTGCCTTTGCTACAGCCGATATGGCTTCTGACTATTTGAGTACCTTACTGGTTTGCCCCATGGTTTTACCAACAATCCACACACTATTGCGCGTGACGTTGTCACTACATATCTTTAATCCAACCCTCTGTTTTTTTTAACATGCAAAAAGCCAGAGCTAAATAAACGAAGAACCGCCGCACTGATATAGATGGGTTCCGAGGTTAAGAAATATTAGCCGAGCCTGGCAAATGGGCCGAATATATCATCACCTTATTACCTATACATGCCCCCGAAGCGCTACGGGTACGACAGCCGTCAAGGTTATGCTAATTACCCGGTATCTTCTTACTGTCAACAACGGGTAAAAAGTGATCCACTTACCGTCACCACCAACGGTCT
>CALYPF010000102.1 GCA_945271245.1 uncultured Enterobacteriaceae bacterium
CTGGATTGCCCCGGCCGTGACGTCGCGCCCAGGGCCGCGAATTAATTGCCGGCGGACTGTCTCACCTCAACTGCCCGCTGCTTTAAGCAGCGGCCCGGTGAGTGCGGGACGCCGCCTGACCGATCTCAAATTACAATAACTGCGCTAACCGATTAATATCCGGCTGGATTGCCCCGGCCGTGACGTCGCACCCATGGCCGCGAATTAATTGCCGGCGGGCTGTCTCACTTCAACTGCCCGCTGCTTTAAGCAGCGGCCCGCTGAGTGCGGGACGCCGCCTGACCGGTCTCAAATTACAATAACTGCGCCAACCGATTAATATCCGACTGGATTGCACCGGCCGTGACGTCGCGCCCGGCACCAGGTCCGCGAATCACGAGCGGATTGTCGCGATACCAGCGGCTTTCGATAGCAAAAACGTTATCGCACGGCAGGAGTGCCGCTAAAGGATGCTCCGGGCGCACCGCCTCCACCCCCACTCTCGCTCTACCGTTCGCATCAAAACGCGCAACGTAGCGTAGTACTAATCCCATTTCCTGAGCAGCCTCAAAGCGCTGAATCATTTGGGCGTTTAGCGTCTCACTCTGTTCAAAGAAATGGTCGATACTGCCGGTTTCACAGCCGGATGGCACCAGTGATTCCACGCGTACCTGACTCGGTTCAATATCATACCCGGCTTCACGCGCCAGAATAACCAGCTTGCGCATAACATCCTTGCCGGAGAGATCGACGCGCGGATCCGGTTCCGTTAGTCCCTGCTGCCAGGCTTGATCGACGAGTTCCGTGAAGGAGACGCTGCCGTCAAATTGCAAAAATAGCCAAGAGAGCGTACCAGAGAAAATCCCGCTGATAGACAGAATAACGTCGCCGCTTTCACGTAAATCGCGCACGGTATGATTTATCGGCAACCCGGCGCCAACCGTGGCATTGTACAGCCAGTGACGACCGGTTTTGGCAAATGCATCCCGGATCTGGCGATAGCGATCGCTATCGCTGGCGCCAGCCAGTTTATTAGCGCTGATAACATGAAAACCGTGGCTGGCAAAATCCAGATATTGTTCTGCCAGGCGCTCGCTCGCCGTCACATCCAGCACCACTAAATCATCCCAAGGATGGGCGCGCATCCAGAGAAAGAGCGACTCCTCTTCCATATCTTTAGCTTCATCGTTAAAAAAAGCGAGCGCGCGGCTGGCGTCCAGCCCTTCATAACTCAGCAAACTACGGCGACTGTCGACAACCCCTGCCAGCACAAATTCAAAACCGGTGCGCGCTGATAGCGTCTTCTGCTCCCGGGCGAACAGCTCCAGCCATCGTGAACCAATATTGCCTTTACCAAATAAAATCAGGCCAATGCGTTTTTCCGCCCGGAACAGCGACTGATGAAGCCCCCGCACTAAACTTTCCGTTGGCCCCACGCGCAGTACGGCAACCAGGCTTATCTCATCCTCAGACTGCCAAATAAACTCCACCGGCTGATCGTTGAGCTGCTGCCAGAAGCGGTGGCTGTGGAGTGGGTTACGGCATACGCCGGCGCCCACCATTGCCACCAGTGCCAGCGACTCGCGCAGGCGTATTTCCCCGGGCAGAGACGCATCTTCCAGAAGACTAAACGCGCTCGTCACCACTTCCCGGGTATAGCATAACTGAAGTAAATTTCTGTCCGGGTGGACTCCCGTCGCCAGTGGACGAAGCTGCGCGCGCTTAAGCAGGGCATCGAGCTGCTGGCGCACCTGGTGAAAGTCGTGTTCCGCAAGCGTGCGGATCTCAATCAGACAGACATCATCATGACTGGTGACAATCCGGGCGCCGGTACCGGATGCCAGTACGCGTTCGATACGCGTCGAGCCTTGTTCCGGGTTATAGCTACAGCGTAATTGCAGATCGATATCACTACCGGAAACCGGCTGAAGCGTGCGGGCATGCAGCACGGGCGCCGCCAGGCGCGCCAGTTCGCTGGCTTCATCAAGCCGCAGCAGCGGCAGCAGGCAGGCATCCTTTACCTTGCGTGGGTCTGCGCTGTAAACACCCGCCACGTCGCTCCAGATAGTAACGCGCCCGGCGCCCGCCAGCGCGCCGATTTGCGTCGCAGAATAGTCAGAGCCATTACGCCCGAGCAGTACCGTCTCACCCGCGAGATTGCGGGCGATGAAGCCAGTAACAACCAGCCGCTTACCTGGATGCTGCGCCAAAAGTTGCTGCAGCAGCGGAAAAGAAAGACCTTCATCGACCTGCGGCTGCGCTGCGCGCTCCGCCCGCAGAAAAGACCGTGCATCCAGCCACACGGCGTCCAGCCCCTGCTGATTCAATACGGCGGCCATTAGCCGCGCCGACCAAAGCTCACCGTGCCCGACAATTTCCGCATAACTCGCGTCAGAAATGCCGTTCTCCATTAGGCCCGCTAGCCGCTCCAGATCCTGGATGAACGCCGCTATCATGCCGTCCGCCTGCTGCGCAGGGAGTAAACCGGTGATTAAGTCGCACTGATAGCGCCGCAGCGCCTGTTGAACCTGATGCGCCGCCAGGCGATCGCGCTGGCTGAGCGTCAGCCATGAAATCAACTGATTGGTGGTACTGCCTGCCGCAGAAACTACCATCATATCTTCAGGCTGAGAGTAGGCTTCCATGATGCCCGCCACGCGCAGGTAACACTTCACGTCGGCCAGACTACTGCCGCCAAATTTATGCAGTTGGCGGTTTTTCGCCCCACTCTGCGCAGAAATACTCATCTTTACCCCTCGGCGACGATACGGAATGCATTATCCAGATCGGCAATTAAATCTTCACTATCTTCAATACCAGTAGACACGCGCAGCAGCATGTCAGAAATGCCCGCAGCGGCGCGCGCCTGCGCAGACATCCCCGCATGCGTCATCGTTCCTGCATGTGAAATCAAACTCTCCACGCCCCCTAAAGATTCCGCCAGCGTAAACAGCGACAAAGCGCCCAGGAAGCGGCGCAGCGTACTCTCATCGCCCTCAAGTTCAAAACTGAGCATCGCGCCAAACCCTTTTTGCTGGCGAGCAGCGATGTCATGACCCGGATGCTCAGGAAGAGACGGATGATAGAGGCGCCTGACCAGCGGCTGCGTTTGCAGATAAGCCACCAGCGCCTGCGCGTTTCGCTGAGCGGTTTCCATACGCGGCGCGAGCGTGCGTAAGCCTCGCAGAAGTAAATAGCTGTCGAATGCGCTGCCGGTGACGCCAATATTATTCGCCCACCACGCCAGTTCAGTCACGACATCAGGATACTTTGCTATCACCACGCCTGCTACTACATCCGAATGACCGTTGAGGTATTTCGTGCAGGAGTGAATAACCAAATCCGCTCCCAGCGCCAGCGGGTTCTGCAGCGCCGGGCTGAGAAAAGTATTATCCACGACGCTCACCGCCCCTACCGCGCGCGCCAGCCCGCAAATTTTCTCAATATCCACGACGCGTAACAATGGATTACTTGGGCTTTCAATTAATACCAGCGCCGGTTTCTCATCCAGCGCCGCCGCCAATTCCCGCTCATTGCCCTGATCGACAAATAGCACCCGATAGCAGCCGCGCTTCGCCAGGCTTTCAAATAAACGATAACTTCCGCCATAGCAATCATGCGGTGCCACCAGTAAATCCCCCGGCTTTAAGAATACCGTGGTCACTAAATGGATAGCCGACATACCGGTATTCGTTAATACCGCACCCGCTCCACCCTCCAGTTCAGCTAGCGCGCGCTGCACAACATCGCGCGTCGGGTTCCCCCGGCGCGAGTAATCGTGCGCTCTGGGTTGACCAAATTCGGTAAAATTATACGTGCTGGATAGATGTATCGGCGGAACGACACAGCCGTACTGCTCATCGTCATTTAAACCGCTGCGTACGGCAATAGTGGCCTGCTTGCGCGTCATAGAATCGGTCCTGGCTTGAGGGAAGATCAGGCATCAGAGTAATCATTACAATAATAGACGTCAATACATCTGGACATCTAAACTTCTTTGCGTATAGATTGAGCAAAGCCGCAATAGCCGCTAAAATTATGTGTTTTAGATAACTGGCACAGCATTCTACCCTGAAGCGCGGTATATTCACCGGCATAAACGGCAGCGGATTTTACCAACGCTGATATTGTGCCCGCGGCGCCCCGTTATTTTGAGACAATCCGACGCCTGACGTGATAGTAACGCGCGGATAAATGCACACTGAATTGAGAGGACTAAAGGTATCCCATGGCTGAATGGAGCGGCGAATATATCAGCCCTTACGCTGAACACGGCAAGAAAAGCGAGCAGGTAAAAAAAATTACGGTATCCATTCCCCTCAAGGTACTGAAAATCCTCACCGATGAGCGCACTCGTCGCCAGGTGAATAACCTGCGTCATGCCACTAATAGCGAATTACTGTGCGAAGCTTTTTTGCACGCTTTTACCGGGCAGCCTTTGCCCAATGATGAAGATTTACGCAAAGACAGAAATGATGAGATTCCACAGGCGGCAAAAGCGCTCATGCGTGAACTGGGAATCGATCCTGATACCTGGGATTATTAATTTCACGGCGTCCAGCTTCGGTCGGGACGCCAGCCCTGGCGAAAACAGGCTTTTGTGTGTTTTCCGCCATGGTTTGCCTTTAAAGCTGACACCTGCGCTGGCAATGATAAATAAACCCCGACTCACCGCCGCGCAAACCTCAAGGTTTTCTATAGATGTAAAAAAGGCGCCCTGCGGCGCCTTTTCTTCGAACAACGACTTATTTGCTGCCCGGAATGCTGAAACGCTTGTTGAAGCGCTCAACGCGACCACCGGTATCAACGACACGCTGTTTGCCAGTATAGAACGGGTGGCATTTACCACATACGTCCAGGCTCAGATCGTGGCCCACGGTGGAGCGAGTTTTGATGACATTACCGCAAGAACAAGTCACGGTAATTTCGGAATAGTTCGGGTGAATACCTTTTTTCATGGGAAAACCTCTGTATAAGGCCGCGTCGCTCTTCCGGCCCCTACGCCAGACACCACGCGATGTGAATATGAATAATTCAGGTTTCTTGATGGCAGAAAAGCGCATCGAAGGCGGCGAATCATACAGGGATTTATGAGCGGATGCAAATTCCAGGGCGGCGGATAGCCGCCGACACCGCAAATACAGTACGCTTTCCCTGGATAAATTAGCCTGTGATAATATCCGGCGTGCTGCATCGGGTTGCGCAATCAGAGAATATATTCCTGTTACTCCCCGCAACAGCGTCGCTTTAGCTCATTCGCCGTGCGTGGCGTGGCCAGAATTAGACTAAATATGCCTGCTGGCAGCGCGTCCGAATCACGCAATAACAACCGAACCGCGCCGTACAACTACAAGGATGCTGCAATGTTAAAAATACTTCGCACCGCTGAAGGGAAAAAATTTCTTATTGCCGCCACGATTGTGTTTCTGATTGCCGCTACCACGATTGGCATCGCGACATTCCAGGGCGTTGTCGACGAATATAATATGCCGATGCAGCAATGGCCGCTCTCGCTTTTCATCATGCAGGGGCTTTGGGTATTTATCTATACGCTGATATTTACCGTTATCGGATCTTTACCCTTCGGGTTTTATTTTTTAGGCCCAAAAGACGAACAATCATAACCTCATGTTCTTACGCTGAAAATTAACAGGAAGAGCTTTCTTTATAGCCGTGCGCTGCGCTTATGTACTTCGCCAATGTTCCAGCGCCCATTAACATTAACAGAGCCACGCATCGCGCGATCGGCTGCTGTCGGCCAGAAACAATAGTGGCGAATCCGCTGGATACGCGCCTTGCAATATCACCAACGCGTACACAAATTCGTGAACATGCCCGATTCCCGAAGCCGGGTACAGGCGCCGGTAATGTCTTGATATGGCAAAACACGCGGTTTCTAATACGGCTATTTGTGGAATTACTCCGTCATGCATCTTGTTAAAACCGTCGCCTGCCCGCACCATAGGTCTTTCTAACCTAACGCGATGATATGACCCGGACTCCCATTACATGCCCGTAGCCCAAATTGCCCTGCCAGTCCCGCTGGCCCGCACCTTTGATTATTCTATTCCGCAGGGGATGCGGGTGGAGGCTGGTCTACGGGTAAATGTTCCATTTGGGCGACGCAACATGGTGGGTATTGTGTTCGGAGTCAGCGAATCCAGTGAACTGGCGCCGGAGAACCTGAAACCGCTCATTGATGTGATTGATGAAACACCGCTGTTTTCCGAGACGCTCTGGCGCCTGCTTTTGCGGGCTGCTGCCTATTACCATCACCCTATCGGTGACGTTTTATTTCATACGCTCCCGGCTCCGCTGCGTCTGGGGAAACCCGCGCAGGCGGCGCCGCTCTGGTACTGGCGTGCCAGCGCTGAAGGCCAGTCTCTTGATTTAAACAGCTTAAAACGCGCCCCTAAACAGCAACAGGCACTCGCCGCGCTACGCCAGCGCGATATCTGGCGGCATCAGGTCACGGAACTGGATATCAACGAGGCGGCGTTACAGGCATTGCGGAAGAAAGCGCTGTGTGAATTGCATCATCAGCGCCCTAAAATCGAGCGCTGGCAGCAGCACTACGCGACCCAGGGAGAGCGCCTGCGCCTGAATACTGAACAGGCAACCGCCGTCGGCGCGATTCATGGTGATGCGGATCAATTTTCTCCCTGGCTGCTCGCAGGCATTACCGGCTCAGGAAAAACCGAAGTTTATCTGAGCGCGCTGGAAAATGTCCTGGCTCGCGGGAAACAGGCGCTGGTGTTAGTGCCTGAAATAGGGTTGACGCCGCAAACCATTGCCCGCTTTCGCGAGCGTTTCAAAGCACCGGTCGTGGTTGTCCACTCTGGCCTGAATGACAGTGAACGCCTCGACGCCTGGTTAAAAGCGCGCGACGGTGAGGCAGCGATTGTCATCGGCACGCGTTCGGCGCTATTTACGCCGTTTAACCATCTCGGCATCATTATTGTCGATGAAGAACACGACGGCTCCTATAAACAACAGGAAGGCTGGCGCTATAATGGCCGCGATTTGGCGGTATGGCGCGCGCATGCAGAAAATATTCCTATTATCCTCGGCTCTGCCACGCCTTCGCTTGAAACGCTGCACAATGTCCGCCTCGGTAAATATCGCCAGCTCACGCTCACGCGGCGCGCCGGTAACGCCCGCCCTCCGCAGCAGCATTTATTGGATCTGAAAAGCCAGCCGCTGCAGGCAGGCCTTGCGCCAGCGCTGATCGGGCGCATGCGCCAGCATTTACGCGACGGTAATCAGATTATTTTATTTCTCAATCGCCGCGGTTTCGCGCCGGCGCTGCTGTGCCACGATTGCGGCTGGATAGCTGAGTGCCCGCGCTGCGATCGGTATTACACGGTGCACCAAATGCAGCGCCATTTACGCTGCCACCATTGCGACAGCCAGCGCCCGCTGCCCCCGCAGTGCCCCCAGTGCGGCTCAACGCATTTAGTCACCGCCGGGATTGGTACTGAACAACTGGAGCAAGCGCTCTCCCCTCTATTTCCCGGCATTCCGCTTACCCGTATCGACCGTGATACCACCAGCCGTAAAGGTGCGCTTGAGCGCCAGCTTTCTGAAGTGCAGCAGGGTGGAGCGCGAATTTTGATTGGCACACAAATGCTGGCTAAAGGCCATCACTTTCCTGACGTTACACTGGTGGCACTATTAGATGTCGATAGCGCGCTGTTTTCAGCCGATTTCAGGGCGGCCGAGCGCTTTGCCCAACTCTACACTCAGGTTTCCGGGCGCGCGGGGCGCGCGGATAAACAGGGTGAGGTCGTATTACAAACGCATCATCCGGAACACCCTTTGCTGCAAACATTACTGTATAAGGGATACGGTGCGTTTGCCGATCGGGCGCTTGCAGAGCGGCAAAGTGTCATGCTGCCCCCCTGGAGCCATCATGTGTTGATTAGAGCCGATGACCAGGACAATCAGCAGGCTGCCCGCTTTTTACAGCAATTTCGCCAGCGGTTAGAAGCCAGCCCGCTGGCAGACGCACAGCTGTGGATTATCGGCCCCGTACCAGCCCTGCAGCCCAAGCGCGGAGGACGATATCGCTGGCAATTGCTGCTGCAGCACACTTCTCGTCCCATCATGCAGCGGCTGCTGCAATCCGTATTGCCGCAAATTAATGAGCTTGTGGAAGCCAGACGTCTCAAATGGGGAGTGGATGTCGATCCGATTGACAGCTAATCGGCCATCGCGTACACGCACTGGGATCTGCGAACCAGATCCAGAATCTCACCTGAAGTCACATTTCCAATGAAAATTCTGTAACTCTTTGCACGGCGGATCTGTTAAGTATGTGGACACTATCATAACTGACTAAAAAGACGATCCGCTGATTTTCAAAAGCTTTCCGCACTCTTCTCTCTTTATCCCGGCCAGCCTACAGGGGGTTACCGGCTTAGACAGCAGATGCTCAGCAGAAGGCTTTCGCTGCCAGCGTATGAGGTGCAGAACGTTGAAGACCAGGAAGCAAATATCTGGCGCTACCATGAAAGACGTCGCCGAAAGAGCGCAGGTTTCCACGGCCACCGTCTCACGAGCGCTAATGAATCCCGAAAAGGTTTCTCAAAATACGCGAACGCGCGTTGAGCAGGCCGCTATAGACATTGGGTATTTGCCTTTGGCGGCAGGGCGCGCCCTCAAACGCGGCGATTCTCGCACGCTGTTGGTTATTGTGCCTGATATTTGCGATCCCTTCTTCGGCGAAATGCTCAGAGGCATTGAAACAACCGCTGCCGCACAGGGATATTTGGTATTAATCGGTGACTGTGCGCATCAAAATCAGCAGGAAAAAACATTCCTGGACTTAATTGTCACCCGTCAAATTGATGGCCTGCTATTGCTTGGCTCCCGGCTGCCGTTTGATGCGGGCAAGGCAGAGCAGCGTCATTTGCCGCCGATGGTGATGGCCAATGAGTTCGCACCAGAACTGGAACTCCCCACGGTACACATCGATAATTTAACCGCGGCATTTAATGCCGTTACTTATTTGTACGAGCAGGGACATCGACGCATTGCCTGCGTCGGCGGGCCGCAAGAAATGCCCTTATGTCACTATCGCATGCAGGGCTATATTCAGGCGCTGCGCCGACACGGACTGCTTGTTACCCCCCAGTATATTACGCGCGGTAATTTTAGCCTTGAGACCGGTGCTCAGGCGCTGGAGAGTTTCATGGCGCTTCCCGAGCCACCTGACGCACTTTTTTGTCATAGCGACATTATCGCACTCGGCGCGTTATCTCAGGCTAAAAAACGCGGTTTACGCGTTCCACATGATGTTTCGTTAATGGGATTTGACGACATCGCCTTATCGCAATTTTGCGATCCACCGCTCACCACTATGGCACAGCCGCGCTTTGAAATTGGGCGCCAGGCGATGCTGCTGCTGCTCGATCATATGCAAGGCCGCACGGTAACCAGCGGCTCCCGTCTGCTGGAATGTAATCTAATAATTCGGGATTCAGTACAATGCAGGTTGCCTGGATAGTGGGTGCCACTCTTTGAACGCGGTACCAAGACTTATCCTCTGGTTTCGCCGCGCAAAGCGCCCTTCACCGGCAGCAACGGCGATTCCACAGCTTCACCATCAATTAGCGCCAGCCTGCGCACAGTAGACGTTAAATCATTTCTCAGATTGACGCTGTTCGCCTTCTGCGACCGGCAGTAATCGTATATTGTTCAACCACGTGCTGTTCAATCACGCGGTATAGTGCTGCTATAGCCCGGCCCAACCGCCTTCTATAAAGTCTGATATAAACTTATACTCCAGGTCTCATAAATGAGTCGCAGCGAGTGTTTGTCATTGGTCAGATAAAGGCAGCGTCGGCGACACAAAGCGGGTGAATAAGTCATATCGCCACGATGTGATAAGTTTATACGCAGGCAATCACTAACAATTATTTTTAAATCAAGTAACTAACTGCGAAGCGCTCATTTTGCCTGCAGACCGCCCTATCTTTCCAGAATAAAGTGTTGTGATTTCAGACAGACAATCTGGTCAAAGCAGTAACCCTTAAGTAACATGATCTCTTCTTCTCGAATGGATACAGCGAAACAATAGTGGCACAAAAAGATTATGTCAGCCGCGGGCGCCCATCCCCCGCCCGACGCAAAAAAAGCAACTCTCGCAAAAAGCAACGTAGTGCTGTTTCCCCAACCATGGTCGCCATCGCTGCTGCCGTGCTGGTCGCTTTCATTGGCGGCCTGTGGTTTATCACCCATCACAAAAAGGAAGAAGCAGACAATCTCCCGGGCCATAAGGCTACCGGTAACGGGCTTCCACCAAAGCCTGAGGAACGCTGGCGCTACATTAAAGAACTGGAAAGCCGCCAGCCCGGTATAACCAAACCGACCGAGCCTTCTTCGGGCGGTGAAAATATCCATCAGGACCAACTCACCGACGAGCAGCGCCAGCTTCTTGAGCAAATGCAGGCGGATATGCGCCAACAGCCTACGCCGTTAAATGAAGTGCCCTGGAATGAACAAACGCCCGCGCAGCGCCAACAAACTCTGCAGCGGCAGCGACAAATGGATACCCAACGACAGCAGTTTGAAGCCCAGCAGCGCCAGGTCGATCAACAGCGCCAGCAGCAGCAGCGTCAAATAGACCAGGAGCGGCAACAGCAATTGCGCCAGATGGCGCTTGAACGTCAGCAACAGCTACGCCGGATGGAGCAGGAGCGCCAGGCTCAGACTGCGAAACAGCAGGTACAGCGCGCGCCTGCAGACTCACCGTCGCCGGGCATTCGTGCCGATAAACCCGCTAACGCAACCCGTCAGGCTCCTGCTCCTGCACAAACTCAGGCGCAGAAACCGGCATCGACAGAGAAAGAAGTAGTGCCTGCAAACACAGCAGCGGCGGAGCCAAAAGACGCCCGCCGCTGGATGATCCAGTGCGGTTCATTCAAAGGCAGCGAGCCGGCTGAAAAAGTGCGGGCTCAGCTTGCGTTTGAGGGGTTTGATTCGCACGTGACCACTAATAATGGCTGGAACAGAGTGATGATCGGGCCGCTGACCGGTAAAAATAGCACTGACGCAATGCTTAAACGTCTGCAATCCTCAGGTCATGCTAACTGCATTCGAGTTGCTGCCGGGGGTTGAAACCCTCAAATTCTCCCCCATCTATAATGTCATTCTGCCCCGAGCTTACGCGCGGGGCTCCCTATTCCGCTAGTAAAAAAGGGGTCTGCTCGTGACAACAATAGTAAGCGTACGCCGCAACGGACAAGTCGTGATTGGAGGCGATGGCCAGGCCACGCTGGGTAATACGGTCATGAAGGGTAACGTCAAAAAAGTACGCCGCCTCTATAACGATCGGGTCATAGCAGGCTTCGCCGGCGGCACCGCAGATGCCTTTACGCTATTTGAACTTTTTGAGCGCAAGCTAGAGATGCATCAGGGCCACCTGGTCAAAGCGGCGGTTGAACTGGCAAAAGACTGGCGCACTGACCGTATGCTGCGTCGGCTCGAAGCACTGCTGGCGGTTGCAGATGAAAACGCCTCGCTTATCATCTCCGGTAATGGCGATGTGATTCAGCCGGAAAATGATCTTATCGCAATTGGCTCCGGCGGGCCTTATGCGCAGTCAGCGGCGCGCGCGCTGCTGGAAAACACGGAGCTAAACGCCCGTGATATCGTGGAGAAGTCGTTGGGTATCGCTGGAGATATTTGCATTTACACCAACCACTTCCATACCATCGAAGAACTCCCGTCTAAAGCCTGAGGACTCTCCTAATGTCTGAAATGACTCCCCGCGAAATCGTCAGCGAACTGAATAAACACATTATTGGCCAGGACGCTGCTAAGCGCTCTGTCGCCATCGCGCTGCGCAACCGCTGGCGCCGGATGCAGCTTGATGAAGAGCTGCGCCATGAAGTGACGCCAAAGAATATTTTAATGATAGGCCCAACCGGCGTAGGTAAAACCGAAATCGCTCGCCGCCTTGCCCGCCTTGCAAACGCACCGTTTATTAAAGTTGAGGCCACTAAATTCACAGAAGTGGGCTATGTCGGTAAAGAAGTGGATTCTATTATTCGCGATCTGACAGACTCCGCGGTAAAAATGGTGCGCATGCAGTCGATAGAGAAAAACCGCTATCGCGCTGAGGAAATGGCTGAAGAACGCATTCTCGATGCACTAATCCCGCCGGCAAAAAATAACTGGGGCCAGGCTGAATCCGCTCAGGAACCGTCCGCTGCGCGCCAGGCATTTCGTAAAAAGCTGCGCGAAGGCGAGCTGGATGAGAAAGAGATAGAAATCAATCTCGCCGCCGCACCGGTGGGCGTTGAGATAATGGCGCCTCCCGGCATGGAAGAAATGACCAGCCAGTTACAATCCATGTTTCAGAATCTGGGTGGCCAAAAGCAAAAGCCGCGCAAGATGAAAATTAAAGACGCCATGAAATTGCTCATCGAAGAAGAGGCGGCAAAACTGGTCAATCCCGAGGAGCTGAAAGAACAGGCGATTGAAGCCGTGGAGCAGCACGGGATCGTGTTCATTGATGAAATCGACAAAATTTGTAAGCGCGGCGGCAATACTTCCGGGCCCGATGTTTCCCGCGAAGGCGTTCAGCGTGATTTATTGCCGCTGGTAGAAGGCTGCACGGTATCAACCAAACACGGCATGGTACGCACGGACCATATTTTGTTTATTGCCTCCGGCGCATTCCAGGTCGCAAGCCCCTCCGATTTAATTCCGGAACTGCAGGGGCGCCTTCCTATTCGCGTCGAGCTGCAGGCACTGACTACCGAAGATTTCAAACGCATCCTGACTGAGCCAAGCGCGTCGGTCACCGTACAGTATAAAGCGCTGATGGCGACTGAAGGGGTGAATATTGAGTTTACGGAAGACGGCATCGATCGCATTGCCCAGGCTGCGTGGCAGGTGAATGAAAGCACCGAAAATATCGGCGCCCGCCGCCTGCACACCGTGCTGGAGCGCCTCATGGAGGATATCTCCTATGACGCAAGCGATCTGAACGGAGAAACGGTGACGATTGACGCGCAGTACGTTAGCAAACACCTCGATGAACTCGTGGCAGATGAAGATCTAAGTCGTTTTATCCTATAATTCGGCTTAACGTATTTTCATCGCACTGGTGGGGGTTCCGACTCGCCATATTTCAGGTGAAGATTGAGCGAGGGCGACGCGCCCATTGCGCACCAATCTATAGCGCCTGAGAATATGAGAGTCAGGCCCCCATTATTTATTGTCAACGAGATCTCATGACTGAACCACAACCCACAAGTCGCACCCGCGCCTGGCTGGAAAGCCTACGACCCCGTACGCTGCCCCTGGCTTTTTCTTCAATTATTGTCGGTATCGCCCTCGCGTGGTGGCAGGGGTTTTTCGATCCGGCGGTAGCGCTATTAGCGTTACTCACCGCCGGGCTGCTACAAATTCTCTCCAACCTGGCTAATGATTACGGTGATGCCGTGAAAGGCAGCGATAAACCCGATCGTATTGGCCCGCTGCGCGGCATGCAAAAAGGTGTGATTACTCAGCGCCAAATGAAAATCGCACTCATGATTACCGTTGCGCTAATCTGTTTGTCTGGTCTTGCACTGGTAGCCCTGGCTTGCCATAGCCTGACAGACGTATTAGGTTTTCTGCTGCTTGGCCTGCTATCTATTATCGCCGCCATCACTTATACCGTTGGTACCCGCCCTTATGGCTACATGGGGCTCGGGGATATTTCTGTTTTGATTTTCTTTGGCTGGCTGAGCGTGGTTGGGAGTTGGTACCTTCAGGCGCACATGCTGGTGTTTTCTATTTTTCTGCCGGCAACGGCCTGCGGGCTGCTGGCGACCGCCGTTCTCAATATTAATAATTTAAGAGATATCAACAGCGATAAAGAAAACGGCAAAAATACTCTGGCGGTTCGCCTTGGCCCGGTGATGGCCCGCCGCTATCACGCCTGCCTGCTATTAGGATCGTTAATCTGCCTGGCGCTGTTTAATCTCATTTGGCTGCAGGATTTGTGGGGTTGGCTATTCCTGCTGGCAGCACCGCTATTATTCAAGCAGATACGCTATGTGATGCGCGAACATGAGCCACTGGCAATGCGCCCAATGCTGGAACGAACAGTGAAAGTCGCTCTGCTAACTAACTTGCTGTTTTGTATTGGCCTTATTCTCAGCCAACTGCATTTTTAACTGACACATATCAATTAACATTGATGATTTTGCCAACAGTCAGCGTTAAGAGATATACTGACTATTCCAGCAGCAACTGAATGTTAAGCCTATGAAATATGATACTTCCGAGCTTTGCGACATCTACCAGGAGGATGTCAACGTGGTGGAACCGCTGTTCTCCAACTTTGGGGGACGGTCTTCATTTGGTGGGCAAATCATCACAGTAAAATGTTTTGAGGACAACGGGTTGCTGTATGAAATGCTAGAGGAAAACGGGCGTGGCCGCGTTTTACTCGTTGACGGCGGCGGCTCTATGCGTAGAGCGCTAATCGATGCCGACCTGGCGCGTCTGGCCGTGCAAAATGAATGGGAAGGGATTGTGTGCTACGGCGCCGTCCGTCACGTTGACGATCTTGAAGAACTGGATTTAGGTATCCAGGCTATCGCCGCCATTCCCGTTGGCTCCGCAGGGGAAGGCGTGGGCGAAAGCGATGTGCGCGTCAATTTTGGCGGCGTAACATTCTTTTCCGGCGATCATCTTTATGCCGACAATACCGGTATTATTCTGTCCGAAGATCCGCTGGATATCGAATAACCGCTATTGCTGAGCGTACAATGATAAAAGAAAAGGCACCTGAAAGGGTGCCTTTTGCATGCCTTCAACGAGCTTAGTTGACCTCGTCCATTTTACCCAGCAGCGTTTGTAGGCGCTCATGCCAGGCGCTTTGCTGCTCGCGCAGCTGCGCGTTCTCGCGCTCCAGCGCTTCACGATTACCGTGCGCTTGCTGCGCTTCCTGCGCCAGTTGGTTATTCTTTTCTTTCAGCTCTTCAATTTCCATCTGTAACAGCGTAATGGTATCAATCGCCTGCTGAACCTTAGCTTCCAGTTTTTCAAATACTTCAAATGACATCGTGGTACCTCTCCTGAATTTGCAAGGCGCGGATCCCCTCTGGCTAAAGTTATACGCTATTCCGGGGAATATTTTGCATCAGCCCGAATCATTGCACGGGCATCTTCCGTATAACTCAGCCAACATAAGGTATATCTCAACCTAATTTCCGGCGAATGCTTCAACATTAACATGCGCGCACTGATGATAAGCCTGATTGTATGGAGCGCGCTCTTCAGTGTCCAGCAATGCGCCGCGCTGTTTGCGCTTTGCAACACTTTTCAGTCTATGCCGAAAGTTCATAACCGCCATTGTAGATAAAATGTTAATAATCGCTAGACGATAACGGCATTTTTGCTACATCAACGCACCGTTTTATCGTATTCGTCAGCGCGAAATCGCGCATTTTTTTGACCTGACACGCACATTTTGAGTTCGTAATTTTTCACTTTCGCTCGTTAACGATAAATTAACACCCGCAGGCAGATTGCCGACAGTGTTTTTATCCATATTATTCCCTTCAGGAGCCTGATTATGAGTCAACTATCATCACTAAAAGGCCAGTGCATCGCCGAGTTTCTGGGGACAGGGCTGCTTATCTTTTTTGGCGTCGGCTGCGTTGCCGCGTTGAAAGTGGCTGGCGCCAGCTTCGGGCAATGGGAAATTAGTATCATATGGGGGATTGGCGTTGCTCTGGCGATTTATTTAAGCGCGGGCGTTTCCGGCGCACATTTAAATCCGGCGGTAACGCTAGCCCTGTGCGCTTTTGGCGGGTTCGATAAAAGACGGGTTATTCCCTATATCATCGCCCAGTTCCTTGGCGCTTTTAGCGCCGCCGCGCTGGTGTACGGTCTCTACTACAACTTGTTCTTTGATTACGAGCAAACGCATCATATGGTGCGCGGCAGCGTTCAAAGCCTGGAACTGGCCGGTATTTTTTCTACGTATCCTAATCCCCACCTGAACTTCATGCAGGCCTTCGCCGTCGAAACCGTCATTACTGCAGTATTAATGGGGCTGATTATGGCGCTCACGGACGATAACAACGGGCTGCCGCGCGGCCCTATGGCGCCGCTACTCATCGGATTATTAATTGCCGTCATCGGCGCATCAATGGGGCCACTGACCGGCTTCGCCATGAACCCGGCGCGCGATCTTGGCCCTAAAACCCTGGCCTGGCTCGCAGGCTGGGGAACCACAGCTTTTACCGGTGGAGGAGATATTCCGTACTTTCTGGTACCGCTGTGCGCGCCCGTCATCGGCGCGATGCTGGGCGCATACAGCTATGGCAAGCTGGTTGCCTGCTACTTACCCCATACCGCCGAGGCAAAGAATACTGCCGACATTCGGGCAACCTCCGAAGATACCGTAAATTAACGCCTCTAACGGCCATGACTTCTGGCTTGACACAGTAAAAGCCGGCCTTACACCGATATTGGGATAATCCCATTTTCAGGAACACACTATGACTACGACATCAGAAAAGAAATACATCGTCGCTCTCGATCAGGGAACCACCAGCTCGCGCGCTGTCGTACTGGATCATGATGCCAATATCATCAGCGTATCTCAGCGCGAGTTTGAACAAATTTATCCTAAAGCCGGCTGGGTGGAACACGACCCCATGGAAATTTGGGCTACGCAAAGCTCAACCTTAACTGAAGTGCTGGCCAAGGCGGATATTCGCTCCGATCAGATTGCTGCTATCGGAATTACCAACCAGCGTGAGACGGCCATTATCTGGGATCGGGAAACCGGAAAGCCCATCTATAACGCTATTGTCTGGCAGTGTCGACGCACCGCAGAAATCTGCGAAGAGCTTAAACACAACGGCATGGAAGAATACGTGCGCCGCAGTACCGGGCTAATTATCGACCCCTATTTTTCAGGCACAAAAGTAAAATGGATTCTTGATCACGTGGAAGGTGCCCGTGAACGGGCGAAGCGTGGCGAACTTCTTTTCGGCACCGTCGATACCTGGCTTATCTGGAAAATGACACAGGGGCGGGTTCACGTCACCGACTATACCAACGCTTCGCGCACCATGCTGTTCAACATCCACGATCTCGACTGGGATGACCGTTTGCTGGAAGCGCTGGATATCCCGCGAACCATACTGCCGCAGGTGCGCAAATCGTCCGAAGTTTATGGGCAAGCCAATATCGGCGGTAAGGGCGGCACGCGTATTCCTATCGCCGGGATTGCAGGCGATCAGCAGGCGGCGCTGTTTGGGCAGCTCTGCGTTAAACCAGGCATGGCCAAAAATACTTATGGCACCGGCTGCTTTATGCTAATGAATACCGGACAGGAAGCCGTGCGTTCCCGGCACGGCTTGCTCACCACTATCGCCTGTGGGCCACAGGGCGAGGTGAATTATGCGCTGGAAGGCGCAGTGTTCATGGGCGGTGCCGCCATTCAGTGGCTGCGGGATGAAATGAAACTGATTAACGACGCCACGGATTCTGAATATTTCGCAGGCAAGGTCAAAGATGCGAATGGCGTATACGTGGTACCGGCCTTCACCGGCCTCGGCGCGCCTTACTGGGACCCTTACGCGCGCGGCGCAATCCTGGGCCTGACGCGCGGCGTAAATGCGAATCATATTATTCGTGCAACGCTCGAATCTATCGCGTATCAAACTCGCGATGTTCTGGAGGCCATGCAGGCAGACGCCGATACGCGGTTGCATGCGCTACGCGTAGACGGCGGCGCCGTTGCGAATAATTTTCTGATGCAGTTCCAGTCCGATATTCTGGGCACCCGCGTTGAGCGCCCTGAAGTTCGTGAAGTAACTGCGCTGGGAGCCGCTTATTTGGCCGGGCTGGCCGTAGGATTCTGGAAGAGTCTTGACGAACTGCACGCTAAAGCCACTATTGAGCGCGAATTCCGTCCGGGAATTGAAACCGTCGAGCGTAATTACCGCTATGAAGGCTGGCAAAAAGCCGTTAAACGCGCGCAGGCCTGGGAGGATCACGAAGAGCGTTGGTAAAAAAAATAGCGTCTCGGTGCTAACCAATGTCTGTACGCTAAGCCGGATGGAAAACATCCGGCTTTTTATTGCCAACTAAAAACCACGTCCTGTGGGCGTGGTCATCAACAGGTTTTGGCTCTGCCTTGTTGCTTTGGGATTTAAATCTTACAAGCCTGGCAGAGACTCCTTTTAAGGGATTTGGCACACCCCTTTAGTGTGAAATTAATACCGCCTTCTATGAAAGCGGATTTTTATTGCTGGCTGAAAACCACGCCTGCACGCGCAATAATCGCCCATTTTAGCCCGGCCCAGCCGTGGTTAACGCTTAACCTCAATCACAGATGTTACCAACGGTGCAAAACTGATCCACCCCAGCGGTTGAAAACTGATCCA
>CALYPF010000103.1 GCA_945271245.1 uncultured Enterobacteriaceae bacterium
TGGCTTGTGAATTCAACTCAACGGGATTATTCCCGGTCATAAAAACAACACCAGCGCGCTGCTCTAGTGCATCAAAATTCAATTTTGACATTATCCCTCCTATTATTTTGTAATCTTAGCCAAAGAACTGGCCTCAGCATTTGATGCCACAACAAAGCCCGTATCCACCGTATCGGATGGTGCAGTGTCAGCAGCAACAACTGAGCCATCCTTGGTGCTTGCAAACACCTTTTGCCCAACCGTCGCTCCACCCTCGAAGCGCGCCCAGAAGTCGCCGCCGTCGTAAAGCGTGATGCCGAAGCCGGCCGGAATAAGTAAACTGGACTCAGCTAGATACTGAGTGATTAAGGCTGTATTGTCGCGTCGCACGAACCCCAAAATGCCGTTTTGGACTTGTTTATTCGAAACCAAGCCGGTAGAAGGGTCAGCCCATGCAAAGGCTCCAATAACCACGCCATCAGCCCCAGCTTTTAGCGCGCCTTCACCAGCCAAAACAGTGTGATAGGGGTTAGTTGAGGCAAAATCGCCTTCAATACCAACAGGCAAATCACGATTTAAAGTTTTTTGAAAACTCATGTTTAATTCCTTATATTTTAAAACGCGCAGTCAGCGCGTCTTCTTCAAAATTCAAAGCTGAGTCCATGGCTACCTTTGGGGCTGCGTGGGTACTATTGAGTAAGCCCACCATAGATTTATATGCGCTTGGGTGCACCCCTTTAGTGCTGATGCCTTTTTGCTGTAAGGCGTATTTATATACCGCCTCAGCTGAGTCCATAGCCACGACACCGACAAGAGGCTTGACGTCCTCGCGCGCCTGCCAGAGGGCGTTTACTTGTGCAACTGCGGCTGCTTTAATGGCGTCGGCATCCATAGCTTTACAGTCGCCTTCTTCATCTTCATCTTCAGCTACCTCATCTTCGGCTTCGGTCGCTTCTTCTGCTTCATCCTCAGCTTTGGTTTTTTCTACATCTCCTACCTCTGCTTCTTCATCCTCAGCTTCCGGTGATTGTGGCAGCATATTATCTGCCACAGTTTTAATAACACCCTCGACAATGTCCGATGTGATGTCGCCGTCCATTGCTACAATGGGTTTCAATTTGGCTGCGATAGCCTCAATTGCTCCTTTTTTAAGCTTCATAGAACTCTCCATAAGTTCGATTGGTAAACCATCTGAAATAATCGCATCTCTGCCAATGCGCCCGCGTTCCACAAGGGCTACATGATTGCCGTGTATGTTTCGCATGACTCCGTCATAGACTTGCCCATTAAACTCACCCGGAGTCATATCGGCGGTGTAGCTGTAGCCTGCGGAAAGCTCTTGTAACTTCCCGCTTTCGATTAGCTCGATTGCGTATTTATCAAACACTCTTAAGCTAGCGTATACATCGTTACCCTTTACTTCGATATCGGTGCCTACGCTGCCAACTGTTAAATCATTGTGAGGATCATCAGCACTAACTGGCGTGTGCTTAATTAAAAGTTGAACTCCTTTAAACGACGAAAGAGCTTTTTCAAGCTCTTTTGGGTCTCGCAACAGGTTGTATATCTTGTCCGGCTCAAGCCCTAAGCTCTCGTGATTGGGTATTTCGCGACCGAAATACTGATTTACAGCGGCTTTAGTAATAATTGTTCGCTCGACGATTAAATGCCCATTACCATCAAATGAGCGCATGGATTTATCCATTGCTATGGCTTTGTCTGTCATGTGTCAATTCCCTCAATAACGCTTTTACTGCAGCATCTACAGTTAATCAGCTCTCCCGGCTGTATCCAATCCCCATCTAAGTACATACCCTTGCTTACATCAAATTCTTTACCATTAGCTGCCAGGTGCGACGGCCTAGGCGTTTTGCCTGCATGAGAATGTAGCCAAATAGCCTTTGCAATTCCTAACTCTTGCCTTTTGGCTTTTTCAATCACAGCATGCGCTTTTGCGCCTTGGTCCCTTGCAATCAGCTCCGCCCGTCGTTTAGTGATGTCGTATGTTTTGCGCAAGTCTTTTGATAGCGTGGCCAGATCATATCCATCGGTAACGCATTTCCAAACCTGACCCTGAACCTTATCTAAATATTGAGAACCAATAGATTTAATTAACCCGACATTAACTTCTGTGGCAGCTTGTAATGCCTCTTTCTGAAAATCAGTCACTTGAAAACGAACAGTGAACCCTGCTCTACGCAAATGTGTTTTCATAAGTGTTTCGTAGTTGGTTACTGTGCGATTTACAAACTTTGCCGCCAGCCGAGGGGCCAAATCATCTAGTTTTCTTTCCCATCTGGAAATTAAATAATCAATAACATGAGCTACCCAGTCAGTAATGCCATCCATGGCTATTTTTTCTTGCTTAGCGCGACTTTTGAAATCTCTCACAAGCTCAGCATCCAGATCGATTTTAATCTGACGCACGACCGACACTAATGCTTTTGAGTATGCTCGCTCAATACCTGCATTGGGCCTAATCTCGGGCAACATCGTCGGCTTCTTCTTCTTGATCGGCATTGTTAAATAACTCCATTTCTGGCGATTCCGGAACATCTTCGACATCAATCCCAGAATAATCACCACTTTCATCTTTAGCCAATCTCTCGCGTATTTCCTCGGGAGCAAGCACACCATTCTGAATATAAACCGCATCAGCATCCGCTTTAGTTTTCGCAATAGTAGCTTTTTGTTCGTCATTCATTTGCTCAAGCGGGCTAAACTCAAACACAATCTGATCGTCGATTTCACCAAACAAGTCAAGCTGAATTAAGTTAAGAATAATTTCAATCTGCGGTCTTAAATGCGCTTCTTGCAAAGAGGCAATGTAGTCGTTGTATACCCGGATTTCGCCCTCGCTGTTCGCGTTTAAACCACTTGGGGTAATACCAAGCAGCTTAACTAAAGGCGTATGCGAGGGGCTCGCCATCTGCTCTTGTGCTTTTTGTAGAAGGGCATCTAGTGTTGAGAGGGGCGTATTGAACTGAAAGAACTCCTCCATGTCCTTATCCATTAGCATCAAGTTTTGATTGTTTCTTAGTTGGGAAAACATCTGAGAGCGCATCACCAGCTGTGCCATTCCCTCCTGTCCGCCCTCCAAGATGTTTTGCATATTCGTTTTTAGACCGGTGATTGAAAACGAATGGATTAAGTCAGACACGCTGTCAACCGTGCGCTGCCAACGTTCCACATAAGGCTGCATCAGTTGGAGCATAGACACGCCACTGAAGTTATAGGCTGGCTTCAACATATCTGGGACTGGACGCATAATTAAAGTCATGAGCCGATCCGCATGGATTTCTTTGCCTAACACGAACCATTTTGATGGCACAAAAAAATCCGACTGAGTCGGATCGGTGGCGTTATACATACTAGGCGTCGACCATATTGGCTCAATCAACCTGAACCCTTTAAGACATCCCTTGCCAAGAGAAGTACCGTTAACCAATAACGGCAGGTCGGTTTTGTTTTCGTGCCCCTTGATATCTATAAACAATTGCGATCGCCCGAAGATCATTTCGTTCTCAACGTGCCGACGCATCAGGTCACGAATCCCCAGCACTTTTATGCGCTGCTCAATTTTACTAATCTTATCGGCATATTCTTGGTCACCATCACCCTTAACCTTAACCTCGCCCCATGACCTGGTCATCTCGTTTGCCGTGGTCTCCGGAACGCTTCTGTAATCGCTGGATTGTGCCATCCATGCCAGCTTGGGGTAACCAGGGAATGAGCTGTAAAACTGTGGGTCTGAATTGGCAAACGCTGCTATTCCTGCGCAGGAATCCATAGCAATGGCCGGCTTTTTGCCTGGGGGTGTCACAAAATCGGGTATATCCGGCATTGTGTAACCCCGTACTTTTTGTTTTTGCTCAGTCAATAGTGTTAAAGCAGCTGCCGATAATTCAGCATTTCGTTTTTCTACCGCCAGTTTCTCCGCAGCGATGCGATTAGACTCCTCTTGTGCTGCAATTAGCCGCTCTTGCTGTTTGCTTTTTTTGTTCCATTTCCACATAATCCACCTAAAATCCACCTAAAACCGCCGGGTTTATATTCAATCCGCTTTGCACTGGCGCAAATGCCATAATTAGCGCGTCAGCTCTGTTGGGTGAAGGTATGCCACGTTTTTTCATATCCTTCTTACTCTCCACCTTAACCCGCCCATTCTGGTCATAATCAACCTGAGGGCGGCTTAACTCGGCTTTTAAGTAATCAAGATCTTTAATTCCGCTGTCTAAACTAATCAGCTCTTCTGCCGGGTATCTATCACCATGCTCAACTGCCCGCCATGTCTTGTAAAACCTATCCCGAACAATCCACCATGCTTGTGCCTTTATGTTAGAAAACATGTCTTTGTTCTTTTTGCCAGGCATATAAAATGATTCGGGCTTGTACACCTTGCCACCCGCATTAAATCCCACCGTCTGAACGCGCCCTTTTTTGCGGTTAAGCTGAGCCTTCACGCCAGCACCTACCCCAATGCTATCAAATACGACCTTGTCAATATTGGACTCTAATGCGCACTGATAGACTTTATCCGCAGAATAGATAACGTCCTGACCTCTCCACTCTGCCATGCTGAACACAATTGAGCCATGACGTCCAATTGTAGCGTTAGCGTCCTCACCGTCATCCGCGACATCAAAGCCCAGTATGCGCTGTCCCGCCGCTTCAAATCCAAGTTTTTTATGCGCATCAACCGCCGCCTCGATCCATGCGGGTTTGATAATCGCCAGCTCGCTATCAGCGACCGGTTCGCCCAACCAGATGTGCCTGTAGAGGTCATAATCTCGCTCCTTACATGCCTGCATTTCAGCTTTCAGTACTTCCGGAAAATTAGGGTTATCATAATGATTTGCTTTAATGACTATGGCGTTCTCTGGCGCATTAATGACAAATCGCTGGTGTGTGTCATCCAGCATGTTTTTAGGGTTATAAGAAACCCATATTTCGCTACCCGGCGTTCTGATTGTAGGGATTAACGTATCCCACATTTCCTTAGTGATGCTCTCCGCTTCTTCAACCCAACAAACCCCCGCACCTTCAAGTGATTTAATCTTGCCAGGGTCATTTTTTATCCCGAAAAAAATAAAATTTGTACCTGTCCCGCGGTGAATGATGGTTGATTTCAGAACATTAAACTCATCGTCATAACCCAATCTGGATATGGTGTTAGAAAGCAGCTTATGAACTGAATCTGTAATAGAAAGCTGCAGCTCACGGACACATGGAATGGTTGTTTTAGTGCGCCTCGCAACTTCAATTGCCATTTCAGCAAACATCCAGGACTTTCCAGAACCGCGCCCACCGTAGGCTACTTTGTAGCGCGCGGGCTTAGCAAAGGGCGCAAAATGTTTGCTAATCATTTGGCTGCTCGAATATAGAACTTATAGGACGCGTCTCTATGGTTAACTCTCCGGATACCAAAGTCTTCTCATTGAATGCTTGAACTGTTACGTGCTTCCCTAACAATTCTAAATTCTTGATCTTGTCAGGCCATTTGATTTTTTTAAGAATGCATTGCGCATCCGCTTTATCGCCCAGCGTCAGCACATCCATGCCACTTAGCGTAGTTCTCCACACCTTCGGCCATAATGTAACCGGCAATAAAGACCCGTCTGTGTCTATTATATCCACTACATCCATTTGGTCGATCGCGACCAGTCGCGCTAAGACGTAATCAGCATCAATTTTTGTTCTCTCGCACCGCGCTCGTTTTGCTATGTTTAGGGCTTGTACTATTTCAGGTTTTTTCAAGTTCTCATGCCCTACCGCTCCGGCGGTTTTCTGGCTGTATCCCGCTCTAATCGCTGCCTGCGTGGCATTAAAGTCAATTAAATACTCTTCAACAAAACGTTGCTGTTTTTCTGTTAATCCGCCTATGGCGGAGTCGTCTCTATCCGTCATGGCGAACTCCAATAAAAACCCCATGCGAGGACATGGGGCGGTTTCATTTAGAATACTTACAAAACTTATAAAATATTGCAGTAAACTTATATTTAGCTTATAATATACTTATGAATAAGATAATTTATCAGATCCGAGCGGTTAAGCAATTGAGCAAAATCCCCACTCAAAAATTGATTCGGGAAAAGATAGCCCAGCTCGCCGGTATGCCAGATTGCGTTAACGTTAAGAAGCTCAGTAATCATCAGTATGATTACAGACTGAGGGTTGGTAATTATCGTGTATTGTTTAATTACGATGGCGTTATACGAATTATTTCAATTGAGGAGGTGAAAAAACGCGATGACCGTACATACTGATTATCAAATTATCAATAACCGCTCGGGGCTTCCCGAATATGTTTTAGTTCCCTATGATGCCTTTTTGCAATTAACAAATCAGTCTAAAATTAATCTCACCGACGGCATTCCAAGTGAAGTGGTTGACCTGCTTTTCGATAAGCAATATACGGCCGCTCGCGCGTGGCGAGAATATTTAGGGCTAACTCAAAACGAATGTGCTGCTAAATTGGGCATTTCTCAATCAGCTTATTCACAATTAGAATCATCAGATCACCCTAGAAAAGCCACTAGAATTAAACTTGCTACCGCGCTCGGGATTAATGAAGCTCAGTTAGACCTACGTCCTTAACTTCAACCCTTGCAATTATCATTTATCCCGATTTAACTAATAGGCATAAAAAAGCCGGCTTTGATTGCCGGCAGTTTAAATTTGATCAGTTGCCTAAGGACTGCAACAAATTAAAGTGTAAAAAGTTATATCTTATCCGAAGAATAGCAAAATTTTAATATTTTACCCCGCTTTTTTCAAGTATAAAAACTAGATTATTTCTTAATTTACATAAAATTTACACTTTATCTTTTAAAATTAACTCTAATTTCTTTATGCATTCATTGAAAAGATAGTTTATAGGTCTTTTAACTTGTCTCAACTTCCTGTGCAACCGCCCTTTGCTCCAATCAAATTTATCTTGAAGCTGCCTATATGTCCTATTTTTTAAAAATAAATATTCAAGCAGCGCATCGCATTCCAATGGCTGCAGACTGGGGACTTTTAGCAAAACGTATTTTGTGAGGTCTACAATCCCGGACAAGTCATAACCATATTCGGCCTGGACCAAAGCCCACTCAATATCATTTAATGCACTCTCAGCCCGTTTTAAAATCATTGCGCTGCCGGCGTGCTGTTCGTGTTGACTTAATCCGGAATGGCAACCACCAGCCACGCCTTTTGATTTAATCCACTCCTCAATTCTAGCCGAATTACTCTTGCCTAAAATCAGAGTATTTTTAATAAAAAACGCCTGGCACAACATTTCATCAACCGTTTGGGGTTCATCAATTAAATCTGGCGTATGTGTCATATTTCTTCCAATCCTTGAACTTAACACCGTTCTCTGCGCCCCATGCCGTAATATATTCAATCAGACTAGATAGCCGTTTAATACTCATCTTTGCAGTTGATTCCCTCAGGTTAATAACTTCACCCTCCAAGCCGATAGCCATTTCAGACTCACCGCCAGTGGCAATCCGATGCCCGCTTACAAAAATCATTTTCCACTGTTCGATACTTAGTTTTTTGCCGTTAAAAGTCTTTTGTTTTGAGATATCGCCTAACATAGCGTGCAGTTTTGCGTTTTGTTCGTCAGAACGCGTGATGCTACGCACTTCTACAAAAATAGAATTATTTGATTTCAATAATTCACCCGCGGCATCCCATGCCAACGCCATAACGTTGCGCTTATTTTTGGAATCAATGCGCCGTTTAAATCGATCTGTCATAACAATGCCTTTCTTTTCTCTTTATAAATTTTTTCTAATTCTCTTAAATCGTCTTTTGAAAAATGCCGAAGTGCGTTATCAGATTCCAAGGCCTCCAGGGCCGATAGACCTATACGCTCTATTAATCCGAGTCTGTAGCTAACGTGATTGCCTGAAAGATAGTTGTTACAATGCTTGCATTGCCCATGACAGTTCAATTCTTCAAATCTTAGATTTGGAGCTGAGCCAACTGATCTATAATGGCCTGCATCAAAACCATTAGGCCGGTTTGGTAGAGGTCGTCCACAACTGATACAAGACTTGTCTTTGTCGCGTTCTCGAATATAAGCATTAAAAGCGGTCTGCGCTTTTTTAATTAATTCAGGCTTGGTTTCCAGAGCGCGCTTGCGTTTTTTCAATATTTCTCTTTGCAGACGCTTAGCAGCAGCGTCCAGCTTTTTAGCTTTTTTTTCTTTTTGAGTTAAATTGTAAGCAATCGCACATCTAGGACTGCAGACCACCTGCATAGGTCTTTGTTTTTCAAACTCTGAACCGCACCATCTGCATTTGCGAATCAAGCTCGGCATTTTCTTGCCCCTGTTTGCTTAAAACTACATAGTCTCCGCAGGCAGTTTTCAATAGTTTTCGAATCAATTTTTAATCCTGCTAAATCGCAAACTTTTTCAAAGCCGACACTTTTAAAATAAAGCATTTCAATTTTTAGAGCCCTTTCAAAATTTTTAGAATTTAAAATCGAATTCCTCGCATCCTGGACCGCTTGAATAATCACTGCACCCCACAAAGCTTTGTGGGCACGATATCCAGCCACTACACCAGAAAGCTTATTAATCTCGGTTTCCGTCATCTAACCCTCCACTCAATCCGTCTTTTTTTTAAATCTGGATCGACTGATTCGTATTTATTTTTTTCGCATTCGTATCTAGATGAAAAATACCGATACTTCTCGTCATAATCGCAGTACCCGAACCCATGTCTAGCCATGCCGTGCGGCTTGTTTTTGTCGTCCTTTAAATTCCAATATTTGCATGTCAAACAAGTATCTTTTTCCATATCAAATTCTCAACTTCTCATTCACATAAGCTGCTTCTGGGGGTTTGATCCATCAATCTTCGCCTCAATTTGATTTAATAATTTTTGCTTGACTGCGAAGTTAATATTGACTTGGTTGAGCAATTCAGTGAGTTCAGCAATCTTTTTCTTAAATTCTTCAATATCTGTATTTTCAGTAACGATGTCCTTAAATTCATTAAAGGACACCTTTATGCCTTTCAAGTACGCGGCTTGGACTAAAGCTATCCATTGCGCTCCTTGATAGTCGCCTAAGGATATGAAATGTTCGATTTTTTCCGAATCACCAAACAAATCTAAATTCATTTTTCGCCCTCCCTGTTCCAAAAAATTATTCAAAAGTCAATTGCGATGCGATCGCCAATTAAACCCAAGAATTAGACCGCCACCCTCTTTTAGTCTGTCTATAATGCGTTCCCCTAGTGCGTCTTTGAGCTGGTTTATATTCAGATTGCTAATAACAATCGTCGGTTTCATGTTTTGGTATCGGGCATTGAAAACATCAAACAGAGCTCGGCTCTCGGCATCAGTGCCAGACTGAATACCGACCTCATCAACTATCAGCAAGTCATAATTCCCAAAGGCAGTAATGATTTCAGTTTCAGTGTGCAAAGCGTTGTAGCTTTTAGATTCTCTAACTAGCCGATTGATCTCTGAAACGCTGGTAAAGCGAGCGGTTCCGTTACAGTTTTTTATGACATGCAGTGCGATTGATGCAGCAATGTGGGATTTGCCTGTCCCTGTGTTGCCCAGAAAAGTTAAGCAACGACCTGAATGCCCACCTTCTCGCTGGAACTCCTGTGCAAACGTCTTAGCTGCATCAAGAACTACCCGCTGCGCCTCGCTATCGATCCGGTAGCCTTTTAGTGTTTTGCCAAGAAAGCGTTTTGGAATGCCTGAATTGCCGATTAGTTCATCAATCAATTTACTTTTTCGATCGGCAGCTTCTCGTTGCGCAGTTGCTGCCTCGTCTGCAATACGTTGCTGCTCTCTCTCCCGCTCGCATTCTGGGCATTTGGTAACGCGCCCGGATTTGTATTTTGTTTGCTGGTATTCGCCATGTGTTGGACAAGTTGCTATACCTTGCTCGCAGACGACAAATTGCGGGTGTCCGGCTAGCATGCTCCCGATTTGAATTAAATTCACCATGACAGAACCCCGCCTGCAGTGTGTTTAGGTACGTCTTTAATGCTGGGTTTGGATGAGTGCATTGATTGAGTGCTGTTTGTTAACCATTCCGCTTCAAATCCCCTCCAACCCTTTTCAGCACACAGGCAAACCGCCTGTTCAAGCGTTAGCCCTGCTTTGCCAGCCTCCCTTTCAATTCGACCCAATGCAGTCATGGTAAGGGGTGCTTTATGCGATTTGCGTACAGCAATAAAATCTTTAGCTACCTGTTCATTAACTCCCTTGTCTGTGATCAAAGCTAAACCCTCTGCCCACACACCTTGTTTTTTTTCGCCTGTCTGTTTTTTGGGTTCGATTGAGGGTGGTGTATATATTGATGGTTCTATTGATGGTTCAATTGATGGTTCTTCTTTAAAGTAACCTTCAAAATCTGAAGGTTCATCATTCAAAATCTGAAGGTTCGTAAGCATCTAAATCGATCTCGTATAAGTCAGATTTTCTTGATCGACCTTTTTGCCTGCGCTCACGCTTTAAAATACCAACCTGCTCGAACCATTTGATGTGATTCGTTAAAGTGGTTTGACCAATTCCACATTTTTTCATTAGTTTTTCTTGGCTCGGGTAGCAAATTCCATCGTCATTAGCATGATCGCATAATGCTAGTAATAACAGCTTCTTGCCTTGTGGCAAATCCATCTCCCAAGCCTTTGTCATTAATTTAATACTCATACTTTCCCTCTAACCAATTTGGCTTGGCTTATTAGTTGTTGTCATCGCAGCCTTCGTTTAACTCTGGCCAGTGTTTTCCGTAATCAAAAGGACGGAGATCTTTTCTCGAGACAACACCATTAGTATATTTTTCAATTTTTAGGCATCGCCACGGAGGGCACGGCCGCTTACCTTCTGCCCATCTTGAGACATCTGGCACATGAGCACCAATTGATTTCGCTAGTGCTGTTGTCGAACCTCTCCCTTTACTATTTAAGTATTCTTGTAAGTTCATATAAATCCTTTCTAACTATTATATTAGCGTTTCGCTAAACATAAATCAAGCATAATGCACATTTATTTTTGTTAGCAATTTGCTAATATTCCAATTGAAAGGATTTTTATGAAAACCATTGAAGAAACGTACAGAGAGAGGTTATTAATGCTCTCCAAGCAGTACGGCGGTCAAACTGGATTAAGTAAAAGAATTGATAAATCGCCTGCGCAAATTAGCCAGTGGATTAATGGATCCGCAGATTCTAAAACAGGTAAAGCTCGTTCTATGAAATCCGATACGGCTCGTGAAATTGAAGTAGCTCTAAATTTACCACGGGGATGGTTCGATCAACCGGTTGAAGCAACTACTGCAAATCCACGAAAAGGTTTCATTCAATTTAAACTTCTTAATGTCAAAGCAGCAGCCGGAGTCGGTGTAATAAATAGTGAATTTCCTGAATCAATTAATTTAATAGAAGTTTCGGAAACTTGGGCGCGAAAAAATATTGGAAATAATCTTAATTCCATTTCAATAATTACTGCTACTGGGGACTCAATGCAGCCAACGTTTGAAAGTGGAGATTTATTATTTGTTGATGAAAAAGTAAATTATTACTGTTCAGAAGGTATTTATGTTTTCTCTTCTTCTGTAGGGTTAAAAGTAAAAAGACTCGAACTTTCTGTTAACGGAGAACTAAAGATAATCAGTGATAATAAAAACTACCCTGTAGATATTCTAAAAGACGAGGCAATAAATTCGCTTAAAATTTGTGGGAAAGTTGTTGCTACATTGAGAATTAATAATATTTAACTCAACGCGTAAGCTATAAAAATATTAATTTTAGGGATCTGTTTTTTTATTGAAGACAATTGATTCAATACATATTTAATTTAAAGGAAAAATAGATAAAATTAGAATAACAATTAAAATATGAAATTTAAATTATAAAGTTAGATTTGAAAACTTGAATTTTTTAGTTAAAAACAGGGGAGGGTTAGCAAAATTTTATTATAAACAGCCAAGTTATTAGTAATAAATAATTAATTTTTATATTAATAATTATTATGTTTTTTATTATGAACTATAATGGAGTAGTTTATGAACGAAATATTCTCATTCGATTGGTGGTGCAAGGCTTTAACAATTTTTTTCACTTCTCTTAGTGCCCTTCTATCTGGATCAGCTCTCTATAAAATTAGGATTTGCAATAAGAATAAGAAAGAAATCAATAATATTAAAGAACAATTAATTGAAATTAAGTCTGAAGTAAATACGATCAATCACAAAATTAATAGCAATAATACTGTTTCTGTAAAAGGTCAAAATTATAATTCATCAGCAGGAGATATGATTATAACATGTACTAGTGATAAGGGGATTATTGATGAATAGTAGTCAAATTCCTAATATAGATCCCAAAACTATGATTGGGCAAAATAATAATAGTGCAGGTGGAGATTTAATTATAAATAATAATTACAGTTCTCCTGTAAGTCATATTTCCTCAGCAATTGAAACTGTTTTATCCGGCATTTATAATATAGTTATAAACGACGAGTTAAAATATAAAAAACCTGATACACAACCATATAGTATCGAGGAAAAAATTGAGTTTAATGAACTCAATTTTTTCCAGGATCAATTGGATGATTTTATGTTAAGCTATCCACAAGTAGTTTCACAAATTAACGCCGGTTCCGCAAACGATGCTTATTTTAGAACTAAAATTTTACGCTATATCTCTCTTAAATTTAACAAAATAAAATCAACAAAAAAAACAATATCGAATGATGAGTTAATTGTAGAATTGAATGGGGAAATTGAAAATGAATTAAAATTCATGAACGCACAGCTAAATGGTGATGAATACAGTGCTATATTTTATGTAATATTTTATGTTTTTACTGAGTGCAAGATTTTTAAAAAACCTAATAAAGGTAAAATAAATGATACTAAATGAATCCCAACCAGAAAAAAGCTTATATGTTTTCGGTGCTTATATCATAGATTATTTAAAAAATAAAAAAAAAATTTGTTCTTTTAGATTCATTGATTTATTTGAAGAACTACACGAAGAACTGAAAATTAGCTTTAATCAATTTTTATTGACCTTGGACTGGCTTTATATCATTGGCATCATAGAAAATATGAAAAATAACGAGATTAAATTATGTTTTTAAAAAGACTGATCATAACAACAGAAAAAGGAACTATAATCCGTGAAGTTTCCTTCAAAAAAGGGTTGAATATTATTCTAGGTATACCAGCCAAAGGTAATAAAGGCAGCACTAATAACCTTGGTAAAACGACATTATTGCGTTGTATAGATTTTTGCCTTGGAGCTCGAAACCTGGAAGAAATTTATACTGACTCAGAGAATAATAAAAATCCTGATAATAAGGTAGAATCTTTCTTACGCAAAGTAAATCCGATTTTTACCCTCGAGATTTCTTCGTCACTTGATTCCAGCGATGTTATAACAATAGAAAGACGCGTGAATCTAAATCGTAGAAGTAAAAAATATTTTAACTTTATTGATGGAACTGAACTATCTAAAGATGAATTTGAAAATATTGAATTAAAGAAAATCTTCTTTGCCTCGTCAGAACACTATCCAACCTTTCGACAGTTAATAGGTAAATTTGTTAGAGGAAATGATAAATCACTTAGTAATATTTTAAATTATGGATCCCATTTTAATACAGATTCAGATTATGAAAAAATTTATTTTTTTCTAATGCTACCTAAATCATCAAAAGTTTTGGATACAAAGAAGGCAACTGAAAACGAAATGAGTAAATTTCGAAAAAATTTTAAAAAAATTGATGAGAAAATAAAAGAACTTCAACAAAGCTTTTATGTAATTGAAAATGAGTTATCTGAATTAAAAAATTTAAGAGATGAATTTAAAATTGATGCTAAATATGATAAAGAAGAAGAATCACTAAAAAACGTTCAATTGTCTATACAACAAAATGAAGGTGAAATTGCTTCATTAAAACTAAAAAAAGAGATAAATTTAAAACGAAAATCTGAGTTAGAAGATAAATTTATTTCTTTGAAAAGTCAGTCATTAAAATATTTATATGATGAAGCTAAGTATTTTAATAAAAAGCTTCCTCGAACATTTGATGAGCTAGTTCAGTTTCATAATCAAATGATTAATAATGAAATTGATTATCTGAATAAATCATTTGAGAAATATGATTCTTTAATTATTGAAAAAGAACAAGCTAAAGTATCATATGTGAATCAATACAATGAATTGTTATCTTTTTTGGGGAAATCAGGTTCCTTAGCAGAATATACAAAATTGAATGATAAAATTTCACAAAAGTCTATAATTTTTGGCGAGCTTAAATCAGAAATAGATAGACTTAGTTCAGGTATAAAAACTTTAGAAGAGTTAAAATCTACTTTTGATTCAATGAATGAAACACTTCATTCATTAGAACCAGAGCTAGATGAAAATCTAAAAATATTCAATAAGTATTTCTCACAATACGTTAATCAGATAGCTGATTATAAAGCTAAGCCATCAGTCCTGTCTTATGGATTTAAAACTAAAAATGAACAATATGAATTTAAAATTAGTAATATAGAATCAAATCCCGGATCTGGAAGTAAACAAGCTTTAATTATGGCTTTTGACTTGGCATATATATCTTTCTGTAATGAATTAAAACTAACTAGACCACGTTTTATTACACAAGATAAAGTCGAAATTATAGATGAAAAAATTTTACAGTCACTCTTTTCAATTGCCGATCAGATAGATGGTCAACTTATAGTTCCTATTATCTGGGATAAGGTTGGAAATGAGCATTCTGCTATAGGCGAAGATTGTATTTTAACATTAGATTCCTCAAATAAATTTTTCTGTATTGAGAAATTTACAGATTTATAAATATTATCTCTCTATCTATAACCTACTCCTAAATTTGTCCACAACTTCAGTTGTGGCTTTTTTGTTGTCAATTGAAACTAATCAAAATTTCTTACCCCTATATTTCAATAAGTTAATATTTTAATAATACATCCAAAATAAATATCCAGATTTCGAGATGCTTAAAATCAATTTTAAATTATAGCATTTCGCTATTTTAATATTATTTAATAATCAGATACTTATCTATTTTATTAATAAATTTAGCGTTCATATATTGATTATTTTTTAGCATAACGCTAATATACGCTCATCGAACAAACACAGATACCGATGACTTCGGCATGAAATAGAGCCGGGGGAACGCAGCAAAAGGAAGTACAGGCTAGGTTGCCAAGCTGCATAAGTTGATAGCGAAATGTATTGTTTATTGATCTTTATTAAATTTAGAAATCGAAGCCAATTCAAACGAGTTGGCTTTAGTTTTTGAATTTAAATTCGAAAATTAAGGAGCTAAAGATGAAAAACTTAAATATAACGAATCCTGAGCCCCCTATTTATTGGCAGGCTATGGCTCGAATGGCTGCAATGGAAAAAGCGGCTAGTGAAAAAGAAGAGCTCGAAAACAAAGTTTTGGACGCGCTTGAAGATAACCAGATCGTGGAGCACGCCGCCGATGCATTTGGGGAGTTGTTTACTTGGTTTCCCGAAGCGATGGACCAGGTCGCCAATCGATTAATTCAGGAGCTTGTTCTCGGGGGTCTTAATTCAAACCTAAGCGGGATATTTAGTTACCTGCCCGTGGATGCCCGCGAAAAAATCAAAAACTACTTAATCGAAAATGCTGAAATCTGAGATGCCGCATTAAGAGGCTTTTGGAGCAGAATATGCAATCAGAAATTGAAATTACACGCGATGTATTGATTCAGAATAACGCGATCAAAGCTGAGATAGAAGCTTTTGATAAAGCTGTTCCAGAAGGGAAATGTTCACTTTCAGCACTTTTCAAAAAGTGCGAAAAGTTTAATTTATTCCTTCTTGCGAATTTTCTAATTAACTTGGCGCCTGCTAACCCAGAGCCTCTCATTATAGAAGAGCATCCTGGTGGTAATCTTTTTTATAATGGCGAAATCCATATTAAAAGGGGGTTCGAGTGCTCAGGTAACATTATTTGTAAAAATCTGATCGTTGATGGGGTACTTGTGATAGGTAAAACCCATTGGATTTGGGCGAATATTGATGCCGTAGAGGTTGATCTTAGAGATGCGGGAGTGATTAAGGGTAAGGTCGCAACGTACAAATTTAGAATGAGCGGCATATCAATTTTGATGGGATTGATTGCAGCAAAGTGGAAGTCGACATAAGCGATTACAGAATTTCAAAATTAATAGTGCCAGCATTAGCTGGCTTTTTTAATACGTTTTTTAATTTAAAGGTTTTATGGGCAAACTCATGAATAGATTAAATATAACGGCATTAATGGTATCTGTTTTGATGTTCTGCTCCCTGGCCTACTCCCCGCCTCCTCTACCTAAAAAGGAGATTGATTATTCTGAACTTATCAGACTACAAAAAGAGCGCGAGGCGGATTTTGAGGTTAAGCGCATTGCGGATGCTTACGCCAAGATGTCAGATCGGGAACGCGTGCGGGGTGACGCAGAAGCTTACAAGATTCGTTGAGGTAATAAAAATGTATAAAGTTGCAAAGGCAGTATCGACTATACCCGGTTGGGATGTTTTATTATTGGGCGCGCAGCGTGCAAAAATTATATCTCCATTCGACCTTGGGGATGGCGAGCATCTCCGGCTCAAAATTGTGAGCATGGACGGGGTTTCTTTTAAGCTGTCAGACAGCTTTCAAGTTGCTTGTTACCTAGCAAACCGCGGATTAAGCCTTACAAGAGATTGTTTACAGGAATTAAATAATACCTACGGCATTACATACGCGTCTTTGGATTCCGATGGCGCAATCATTGCAGAGCACAATGATTTGAATTTGCTGCACGACGCTATTTTTGATGCAGCCAAGCTTGCCCTCGCCATGGTATTTGAACTCAACAAACATTAAAAAGAAACATTTTATCCGAAATTGACATACAAATATCAAAATATTTTGGAGGCTAAAAATGAGTATTGAATTGAGCGTACCTTATTCAGTTGACGAAATTAAAAAAGTTTTCGATGGGGGAGACGAAACGCTAGGGCTTCTCATGACATCTAATTGTCTAAACTATTTAAAGGCGGTTTGCGCTTTCTCAAAAGAGTTGATTAAAGATGGTCGTATAGATGGAAATTTGGAATCAGAGCTGATAAGCATTAAGGTTCATTCAGCATATTTAATAGCTGGGCTATTGGCACTTTGCAAAGAGTACAATCACGAATACGATTTTGAGTGACTGCCTTAACATATTTTAGTTACGCCCTTAAATATATTATTTGATTTTGTAACGGATTCAAGCCTGCTTAATGCGGGCTTTTTTATTGGAGATTAAAAATGAATACGCAATTGGCAACATTAACCGACAAGCTCGCGAAAACATTAGATTTGGGGAGTGGTCAAGGATTAATAGAGACCCTTAAAAAGACAGCCTTCAAAGGGGCTGTGACTGATGAACAAATGGCCGCCCTTCTAATTGTTGCAAATCAGTACAAATTGAATCCGTGGACGTCTGAAATATATGCATTCCCGTCGAACGGCGGCATTACGCCTGTAGTAGGAGTTGATGGCTGGGCTCGGATCATTAATGAAAATCCTCAATTCGACGGTATGGATTTTGAGCAAGATTCAGAAAGCTGTACTTGCCGAATTTACCGCAAAGACCGCGCACATCCCGTCAGTGTAACGGAATTTATGGAGGAATGCCGTCGGAATACACAACCTTGGAAAT